>JBDNIX010000254.1:0-37980 GCA_041688045.1 Nitriliruptoraceae bacterium | reverse complement strand
GGCACGACGTACCAGACGGCGACGGTCCGCAGTTCCATCGCCGGGAGATCCAGATCGACGCGTTCGAGGACCTTTGAAGAGCCGATCCTCAGCACGTCGTAGCCGGTGACCTGGGTCGTGACCTGGACGCTGCCAAGGCGTACGTCGACCTCCTCCCATGAGGTCCCTTCCAGCTCCTCCAGGATGTGGACGTCCGTGTCGGACCGGGGACGGGTGGTCAGCGTGGACGTCGGTGCGGCCTGCACGACCGCCACCCGCCGGTCGAGGTCGAGCTCCTGCACCTCGAACTGGCGACCCTGATGGAGGTACATCGCGCCGGTATGCACCTGGCGGTGCGCACGGCTTGCATCGACGTCCCCGATCAGCGCACCCGTCTCGCCGTCCACGATCCTGATCGGGTCACCACCAACGGATCGGAGATTGACCTGCGCGGACGCCCGCTTCCGCGACATCCAGTAGTGCTTGTCTCCGCGACGGCGGAGGATCCCTCGGTCGGTGTCCTCCCGCAGCAATGCAGGTGCCGTCGGGCCGAACCAGGCGATGGCCTCGTCGTCGTCGAGGGGCACCTCCTGGCAGGCGCAGCGCAGGTGAGGCCCCAACAGGTACGGGTTGGCCGGGTCGATGATCGCATCCTCCGGTGACCGCGAGAGCAGGTCGTCCGGATGGGTGACGAGGTAGCTGTCCAGCGGATCCTCCTGCGCCACGAACACGCCGACTGCTGCACCTCCGGTTCTCCCTGCCCGGCCGATGCGTTGCCAGAACGATGACGTCGTACCGGGCCATCCGGCGAGGATGACGGCATCGAGTCCGCTGACGTCGATACCCAACTCCAGCGCTTCGGTCGCGGCGACACCCAGCAGCCGGCCGCTGCGCAGGCCATCCTCCAGTGCGCGCCGTTCCTCCGCGAGGTAGCCCGCCCGGTAGGCGCTGACGCGATCGGCCAGACGACTCCCGTCAACGTCGTCGCGGGCGTCGCCGAGCCGCTCGCCGGCGGCCACGGCCACGACCTCGGCGCCCTTGCGGCTGCGGGTGAAGACCAACGTCTGGACGTCCGCGGCGACGAACGCGGCCAGCAGATCCCCGCTCTCGCGGAGGAGGGATCGCCGCGCGGTGTCGGCGGTGCGCTCACCCGGTGCGTCTGCCACCTCGATGTCGCTGTCCTTGAAGGGGGGACGCCACAGGCCGAGATCGAGGGGACCTCGCGGAGATCCGTCTTCGGTGACCTCGCCGACCTGTAGTCCCGTGAGTGCGGCTGCGTGTCGACCGGGGTTGCCGATCGTGGCGCTGGCCAGCAGGAACGTGGGGGCGGCGTCGTAGCGTTCCGCCAACCGACGCAATCGCCGCAGCACCAGCGACACGTGTCCACCGAACACGCCTCGCGCGATGTGCGACTCGTCGACGATCACGAACGCCAGCCGGTGCAGCAGATCGCCCCACCATCGGTGGTTGGGGAGCAGCGAGTGGTGGAGCAGGTCCGGGTTGGTCAGGATCCAGTTGGCGGTGCGGCGCACGGCGTCGCGCTCGGGACCGGACACGTCGCCGTCCAACACTGCGGCACGTATCTGGGGCAACTTCAGGCCCCGGACGGCACGCAGCTGATCGTGTGCCAGCGCCTTGGTCGGAGCGAGATAGAGGGCCGCGGCGGTGTCGTCGGTCAGCAGCCGCTCGACCACCGGCAGGTGGTACGCGAGGCTCTTGCCGGACGCGGTTCCGGTGGCGATGACCAGGTGCTCGCCCGCACGGGCACGGTGGAGTGCTTCGGCCTGGTGGGACCACAGGTGGGTGATGCCGGCCAGTTCCAGCCGCGACCGGAAGGCCTTCGGCAGGTCGTCGGGCACGGCGACGAGGCGGGCTTCGCGGGCCGGGAGGTGCGTGAGGTGGACCAGGCCTTCGTCGTCACGGCGCACCTCGGCGGCCCCGGACGCGCCGGTGCGCCCCAGGAGTTCCAGCACGTCTCGCGGGTCCGTCGTGTTCTCCTCGCGGTCGATCTGCCGGACGGTACCCCCGCCCCGGTACGGTCCCCGGAGACCACCGTTCGTCCAGTTCATGGGGCTCGCTCACCGATGGAACCGTTGCGGATCGAGCAGAGCGACGATGCAGGATGGACGGTCCTGACGCTGGTCGGGGTCGTTGACGTCGCGACGGCGCCGCAGCTGCGGCAGGCGTTGATCGAGGCGCAGCAGGGTGATGTGCGGTTCGTGGCGTTGGACCTGGATGGGGTCGAGTTCCTCGATTCGTTTGGTTTGGGCGTGATCGTCGGCGGGCTGAAGCGGGCCGCTGCTCAGGACGGTGAGGTGGCGGTGATCTGCTCACGATCCCGGCTGACACAGCTGTTCCGGATCACCCGCCTGGACGAGATCCTTCGTCTGGCGGCATCGGTCGCCGACCTCGGCCGACCCGCGGGTCCGCTCGAAGGTCTCCACTAGCATCGTCCGGACCGCAACAGGAGTCGTCCGGTGGACGTCGACGATCGCACGCTGGCGAGCATCGCCGCGTACGACGTGCATGCCGCCGAATACCACGCGTCGCTGCGGCTGCGGCGGCCCGTGGCGGATGTCCGTCGGTTCGCCGATATGGCCCAGCGGCACGATCTGGTCCTCGACGGCGGGTGCGGGCCGGCAACCGATCTGCGCCTGCTGCGGGACGCCGGCGTCCACCCGGTCGGGGTAGATCTGGCCTTCGGTGCGCTTCGGCAGGCAAGGCTGCTGCTGCCTCGACACCCACTCGTGCAGGCGCCGCTCCAGGATCTTCCCTTCCGCTCCCGGTCCTTCGGCGGTCTGTGGTTGTCTGGGGCGTTCACCAACCTGCCGCGATCGGACTGGCGGGAGACGTTTGCCTCACTGCTGCGACTCGTGGCATCGGGGCCGGTCTATCTGTCCTGCTACCGGGGGACCCGCGATCTGGTCGCCATCGACGACGGTGTCGTCGGCGCCGTACATATCTCCGAAGCGGTCGAGGCGGAGGTCGAGGCACTGTTCGCGTCGCATGGACTCACCGACATCTCGGTCGAGGTTCGCCCCGATCCGATCCTTGACCGTCGGCGGCCGTGGGTGGTCGCCCTCGGCCGGTACAACGGCTGAGCTGGGGTTCGGCGTCCACGACGCGTTCCGGGATCGACCGCCGGCACGGATCACACCGCGGGCAACGAGCTTCCCCCGGTGGTCTGCTGGCGCTTTCGATCGAGCCAGGCGACGGCGGGCCTGGCCGTCAACCCGTGGATCAGGAGTGACGCGAAGATGGTCACGCAGAGCAGGCCCCACAGGGCTTGCGTCTGCGCGAAGTCCGCGTGGTTGAGCCCGTAGGCGAGGTAGTAGATGGCACCGAGCCCACGGATCCCGAAGAACGACAGCAGCAGGCGCTCAGACCGTGTGGCCGCGGCATGCCCAGCGAGCCCGATCCAACCGGCGATGGGGCGGACGACCAGGGCGAGCACCAGGGCGGCGGCGATCATCTGCCAAGTGACCGCCAGATACAGCCCGTCGGCGAAGGCTGCTCCGAGCAGGAGCAGCACGATGCTCATGGCCAGCAGCTCGAGTTGTTCGGCGCCCTCGTGCAGGTGGTCGTGCACATGGTTCTGCCGCTCGGTGTCGCGGATCACGTAGGCCGTGACGAACACGGCGATGAACCCGTAGGTACCCGCGACCTCGGAGAACCCGAAGGAGATCAGGGTGTAGGCAAGTGCCATGACGGACGGGGCGATGCCCTCGCCGTCGGCGAGCATGCCCGTGTATCCGCGGCCTCCCACCAGCTTGATCGTGACCCAGCCGAGGAGCTTTCCGATGACCCACCCGATGGCCACGCCGCCGACGATCTTGTAGGCGACGTCCACCAGCAGCCACCGCGCCACCCAGTCCCCGGGTGTGAAGCCATGGATCGCCAGCAGGATCGCGAGGTTGACGAAGGGGAAGGCCAGCCCGTCGTTGAGGGACGACTCCGAGGTCAGGCCGAACCGGACCTCGTCGGGTTCGTCGGCGTCGGGGTCACCGGTCGTGGGCGGGCCGGTCTGCACGTCCACGGCAAGGACCGGATCGGTGGGCGCCATCGCGGCGGCGAAGAGGACGGCCGCCGCCGGCACGAGGCCGATCATCCACCATCCGATCCAGGCAGTCAGCAGCATGCTGATGGGCATGGTGATGGCCAGCAGTCGCCACGTCGTCATCCATGCCCGCCAGGTCATCCGACGGTCGATCGACAGGCCCAGTCCGGTCAAGGCGACGATGACCGCGAACTCGGAGAGATGTTCCGAGAGAAATCCGTTGGCGACGGGATCGAACGTGCCGGGGTCGAAGACCGTGGACAGCAGGGCGCCCACGAGCACCGTGACGATCGGGAACGAGATCAATCGGTCGCGCAGCAGGAGAGGAAGTGCCACGGCCGCCAGAGCGAGCATCCCGACCACGAACATGAGGAAGTGGTACATGAACGCTCCCGGCGCAGCGGACACCGGACCCTACTGGTGCCGGGTCCGGTGTGATGAGCAGTGCCCGATGCTGGTCGTGTGCAGCGTCCGGTGCGTCAGCGGGTCAGCAGTGGCGCGATCACCAGGCTCACGATGGCCATGACGTTGATGAGGATGTTCATCGACGGACCAGACGTGTCCTTCAGGGGGTCGCCGACGGTGTCACCGACCACGTTGGCGGCGTGGGCCTCGGAGCCCTTCCCGCCGTGGTTGCCCTGCTCGACGTACTTCTTGGCGTTGTCCCAGGCGCCACCCGCGTTGGCCATGGTCAGGGCGAGCAACACACCGGCGATCAGGGCACCACCGAGCATGCCGCCCAGTGTCTGTGCGCCGAAACCGAAGCCCACGACGACCGGCGAGAGAACGGCGATGGCAGCCGGCAGGATCATCTTCTTGGTCGCGGCCTTGGTCGCGATGTCCACGCAGCGAACGGCATCCGGCTGTGCGCTGCCCTCGAGCAGGCCCGGGATCTCCCGGAACTGTCGGCGGATCTCCTCGATCATCTCGAAGGCGGCGTCACCGACGGCGGTCATCGTGATGGCCGCGACGATGAACGGCAACGCGCCACCGATGAACATCCCGATGAGCACGTTCGGGTCGGAGATGGCCAGCGAGAAGCCGTCGATCCGGTCATCGACGACGGCGATGTAGGCGTTGATGAGGGTGAGCGCTGCCAGGGCGGCGGCACCGATCGCGAAGCCCTTCCCGATCGCCGCGGTGGTGTTGCCGACCTCGTCGAGGCTGTCGGTGATGTGGCGGGTGTCCGCGCCGAGCCCGGCCATCTCCGCGATGCCGCCGGCGTTGTCGGCGACAGGGCCGTAGGCGTCGATCGCCATGGTCATCGCCACCGTGGCGAGCATCGACACGGCGGCGATCCCGACGCCGTAGAGCCCGGAGGTCGCGTTGGCGACGAAGATCATCCCGCCGATGGTCGCGATCGGGATGGCGACCGAGATCATGCCGGTGGACAGCCCGGAGATGATGACGGTCGCGGGTCCGGTCTCACCGGAGCGAGCGATGTCCCGGATCGGCTTGGCGGAGGTGTAGTACTCGGTCGACAGGCCGAGGATCACCCCACCGACCGAACCGATCACGGTGGCCCACCAGGTGCCGACACCAACGTCGATGAGGTTCATCACGAAGAAGGCGAGCACGACGAAGCCACCCGCGGCGGCGAAGGTGCCGAGCCGCAGCGCGAGCGCTGGCGACCTGTTGGAGAAGGTTTTGACCACACCGATCGCCGCGATGGAGCAGAACAGGCCGAGCGCACTGAGCAACAGTGGCAGGGAGATCAGGCTCAAGCTCGGGACGAGCGCGCCGCCGATCTCTACCCCGTCGGGTCCGGCGGCCAGGATGAGGGCCGAGGCGAGTGCCACCGTGGCAATCGTCGCGCCGTTGGTGGATTCGAAGATGTCCGAGCCCATGCCGGCCACGTCGCCGACGTTGTCGCCGACGTTGTCCGCGATGACGCCCGGGTTCCGCGGGTCGTCCTCGGGGATACCTGCTTCCACCTTGCCGACCAGGTCGGCGCCGACGTCGGCGGACTTGGTGAAGATCCCGCCACCGACGCGGTAGAAGAGCGCGACGACGCTGGCACCCATGGCGAAGCCGTGGATGTGCTCGGCGGCTTCGGCGTCCGTGCCGAAGATGACGTAGAGCCCACCGAGCCCGAGCAGGCCCAGCGACGCGAGCACGAGACCCATGACCGAGCCCCCGTAGAAGGCGACGGTCAGCGCCTGGTTCATCCCCTTCTCGTTCGCCGCGGTGGTCGTACGCACGTTCGCGCGGGTCGCGGCCATCATGCCCAGGTACCCGGCTGCGGCGGCCGTGACGGCACCCATGAGGAACGAGACAGTGGTGGCGACCCCGAGCGAGGCCAACAGCGCGATCGCCAGCACCACGACCGCGATCGCGATCAGCTGCAGTTCGCGTGCCATGAACGTCTTCGCGCCGGCGCGGATCAGCTCGGCGATCTCGGTGGGCTTCCCCTCCATCGCGGGGTAACGCATCATGGCGCGGTACATGACCAGGGCCGCCACCAGCCCGACCGCACCCGCGATGGGTGGAATGAATGTGATATCCACGAAACCTCCGAATGGGCACAGCGACTCGGGGCGCGATCCTCGACGGCGCCAGCGGCGCCGGACGCTAGCCAACCTCCCGAAAGGGTCCAAAAGGACGCCCCGCGCGCGGGTTGGCGCGCCGCTTGGGATGGCGCCTGGAGCCGGGTACGCGCTAGCGTCTGCGGTGGTCACAGGCGGCTCGTTCAGCTGGCGTCATGGTGTGCGCTTGGCGCGCTGCACGGGCCCTCGTTGCGGGGTCCCCTTCGGGGACCCCGTGCAGCCTGCAGGAGGCCGCAGCGGGCCCGGATGGTTGACACGGGGCGGACTTCGGCCCACCTTTCGTCGCGGTGAGGCCGTGCGGCGCCGAGCGTCAACGGCGTCCGAACTGCGACGTGCACCGCGCGTGGAGCGGGAGACCGCCAGCGGGCCCGCTGCCTGTCCACCGGCGTACATGCACCATCCAATGCAGGCCCACAGAGGTCCAACGAAGGGACATCATCCCCGTGGCAGAGAACCTCGTCATCGTCGAGTCACCGGCGAAGGCCAAGACGATCGAGCGGTACCTGGGCTCTGCCTACAAGGTGCTGGCCTCCTATGGGCACATCCGCGATCTGCCCCGCTCCGATTTCGCGATCGAGTTCGATGACGACGGCACCTGCCGGCTCGTCTACGAGGTCACCGACAGCTCCAAGAAACACGTGACCGCGCTGAAGAAGGCGGCCAAGGAAGCGGACACGATCTGGCTGGCCCCCGACCTGGACCGCGAGGGTGAGGCGATCGCGTGGCATATCGCCGAAGTCCTGAACCTCGACGTCGACACCACCAATCGGGTGACCTTCGACGAGATCACGGAACGGGCGATCCGAGAAGCGTTCGCCGCTCCCCGGTCGCTGAACACCGCTCTGGTCGACGCCCAACAGGCTCGACGGGCGGTCGACCGGATCGTGGGGTATCGGCTGTCCCCGGTGCTGTGGCGCACGGTCGCGTCCGGCATCTCCGCCGGTCGTGTGCAGTCGGTTGCGCTGCGCATGCTGGTCGACCGCGAGGACGAGATCCGTGCGTTCGTGCCGGAGGAGTACTGGAGCTTTCCGGCCAGGTTCGCCCGCCAGTCCGGCGGCGCACCGGGGATCGACGCGAATCTCTTCGCCGTCGACGGGCTGAAGGTTTCGACCCCCAAGGACCTCGAGGGAAAGAGTGAGGGCCGGCAGGCGAAGCTGACGGTCATCCGCAACGAAGCCGACGCAACCGCGCTGGCGGATCGTGCGCGCGAGTTGGACTACGCCGTGGCGGAAGTCCGGCGCACTGAGGCCAAGCGGCAGCCGAAGCCTCCCTTCAAGACCTCGACCCTGCAGGGTGAGGCCTCCAAGTACGGCTTCACGGCGCGGCAGACGATGGCGATCGCCCAACAGCTGTACGAGGGCATCAACCTCGGGGGCGAGCAGGTGGGGCTCATCACCTACATGCGAACCGACTCGTTGAACCTGTCGGACCATGTCCTGGGTGAGATCAACAGCTACGTGCGTGAGCAGTACGGCGAGCGGTACGGGGTCGACAAGCCGCGTCGCTTCGCCGGGAAGGCCAAGGGCGCTCAAGAGGCACACGAGGCGTGTCGGCCGACCTCCATCGCCCGCACGCCGGAGCGGGTCCGGCGGTACCTGTCGTCCGAGCAGGCCAGGCTCTACGAGTTGATCTGGCAGCGGACCGTGGCGACGCAGATGGCACCGGCGATCTTCGACCGGGTATCCGCGGACGTCGTCGGCACCGACGACCGGGGTGAGGTGACCTTCCGCGTCACGGGGCAGGTCGAGAAGTTCGACGGTTTCCTCCGGGCCTATCGCGCCGTGCGCGACGAGGACGAAGGTGTGGAGGAGGTGGGCGACCGCCTACCGCAGCTCGACGAGGGCCAGACGCTGTCGCTCGCCGAACTGCTCGCCGAGCAGCACGAGACCTCGCCGCCCCCGCGGTATTCGGAACGCACACTCGTCGAGGCGCTGGAGGAGGAGGGCATCGGCCGCCCGTCGACCTATGCCTCCATCATCTCGACGCTCGAACAACGTCAGTACGTCCTCAAGGAATCGCGCCGCTTCTTCGTCACGCCGCTGGGTGAGGTCGTCGTGTCGTTCCTCAAGGCGCACTTCGGTGAGGTCGTCGATATCGGCTTCACCGCGCGCATGGAGACCACGCTCGATGAGATCGCGGAGGGCGAAGAAGCCTGGAGTTCGATGGTCAGTCGGTTCCTCGAGGAAGTCGACACCTGGGTCCGTGAACGCAAGCCCGAACGTCCGCGACTTCCGCTCCACGAACCGGCGGACTGCCCCATCTGCGGCGCACCGATGGAGCGCGTCTTCTCCGGGAAGTCCAAGCAGTGGTTCGCGTCCTGCAGCCGCTGGCCCGACTGCGAAGGCACGCTGCCGCTCAACGATGACGGGACCGTCGGAGAGCCTGAGCCCGAACCCGAACCCGACGAGAACGTGCGCTGTCAGCATTGCAGGAAGCCGATGCTGTTGCGCTCGGGCAAGTACGGGAAGTTCTACGGGTGCATCGACTACCCGAAGTGCAAGGGCATCCGCAACGTCCAGCAGCGTCTGATGTACCGCACGGACGATGATCAGGTGGTGCCGTTCCGTTCGCCGACGGATCCGGAGAACAGCTATCTGGAACGCCGGACCTCGCGGTACGGCAAGCCCTTTGTCGGCTCTACGGGGTATCCGGACGATGTCTTCGCGGTGTGGTCACTACCGATTGCCACGCCGTGTCCGAAGTGCGGCGCGCCGCTGCGTCCTCCGCCGAAGAATCGCAAGGTTCCGACGGCGATCTGCACGCACCCGGAGATCAACCACACCTTCGAATGCGAGGACTTCGAGGTGCCGTCGGTAGCCACCTGGACGGTGGTCGACGGCGTGCCCGCGTACGACCCTGAGCTTGGGGGCGAGGCGCTCGAGAAGGAGGAGATCCCGCCGCCCATCCCGTTGACCTACACCGGGGACCAGGCGCCTCCCAAGAAGAAGACGGCCAAGAAGTCCGGGAAGAAGTCCGGGAAGAAGGCGGCCAAGAAGGCGACGAGAAAGAAGGGCGCCAAGAAGACGTCGGCGATGAAGTCGACCACCAAACGGTCTGACTGACACGTCGGTGCGTGGACGTCGGCGCCCCCACCGGACGCCGGGCCCCAGAGCTCGTCGGACCGGCCCGCCGGTAAGGTGTACGGATGGTCGATGACGTTGCGTCGGGGGTAGGCCCCGATCAGCCGGTGCTGCGGGGGGCTTCCGCCAGCACCTACCTCGAATTGGCCAAGAACCGCGGATTCCGCAACCTGGCGCTGTCCACCCTGGTCTCCACCGTCGGCGACTGGATGGGTTTCCTGGCGATCATCGCGCTCGTCGGTCAGATCCTCGGGCCCACCAGCTTCGCGGCGTTCGCCGTCTCCGGCGTGATGGCGGCCCGCGTGCTGCCGAGCCTGTTGCTCGGGCCCGTGGCCGGCATGCTGGTCGACCGCTGGGATCGCAAGCACGTCATGATGGGTTCGCACATCGGGCGTGGGATCATCATGGCCCTGATCCCGTTCGCGGACATCCTGGCCATCCTGTTGGCCACTCTGGTCATCGAGGCGATGTCGGCGATGTTCGCCCCCGCCAAGGACGCCGTCTTCCCCACGCTGGTGCGTCGCGAACAGTTGGTCGTCGCCAACCAGCTCAACCTCGTCATGACCTACGGGACCTTGCCGATCAGTGGAGGCCTCTACGCCCTTCTGGTCGGACTCACCGGGTCCTGGGCACCGGTCGAATTCCTGGCCGAGCGACCCATGGCCGTCCCGATCTGGGTCAACGCGACGTCCTACTTCATCGCCGCGATCTTCATCCTGCGCATCCCCATGCGACGGGCGACAGCTCGTCGTCCCGTCGACCCGAACAGCCAGGCTGGCCCGTGGGAGGAACTCAAGGAGGGCCTCCGGTTCGTCGGCGGGCACCCGGTGATCCGGACCTTGATCGTCGGGGTCATGGTGGCGGCAGCGGTCGCCGGTGTGGTCATCACGATCGGCGAGTTCTTCGCACGCGTGCTCAACGCGGGAGACACCGGGTACGGCATCCTGGTTGCCGTGGTCGGTACCGGCCTGGTCATCGGACTGGGCTTGGCGGCGCCCCTGACCAACCGAATCTCCACCGAGCGACTGTTCGGGCCCGGGATCGGGATCGCCGGGGTCGCGCTGCTGGTCACCGCGGTGATGCCGACCCTGGCGTGGGCTTCCGTGCCCGCCGTCTTCATGGGCGTCGGCGCCGGGATCGCCTTCATCGTGGGGTACACGGTGCTGCAGGAACGCGCCGACGACCGGATCCGCGGCCGGACGTTCGGGGCGTTCAATTCGGGGGTGCGGGCGGCCATCTTCGGGTCCACGATTCTGGCGCCGGTGATCATCGGAATTCTCGGTCGTGAACTGCGGACCGTCGTGGAACGTCCCGACGGCCCGGCGCTGCTCTACCCCTACACCTTTGGTGGCGTGCGGATCACCCTGCTGCTCGGCGGTGTGCTGGCGGTCACCGGAGCGGTGGTCACCGGCCGTGCGCTGCACACGGCACTCAAGGACGAGGAGGATGCAGGCATCGACCTGTCCTCGTCGGTGCCAACCATCCCCATGGCCCTGCACGGGATGCTCGTGGTCTTCGAGGGCGGCGACGGCGCCGGCAAGTCAACCCAGATCCGGTTGCTACGTGCGGCGATCGAACGCGCCGGCATGGACGCCGTGGTCACACGCGAGCCGGGGGGCACCTGGCTGGGGGAGGAGATCCGCGACGTCCTGTTGTCCCGGGAATCCGACGTCATGAGCGACCGGACCGAAGCGCTGCTCTACGCCGCCGCTCGAGCCCAGCACGTCGACGAGGTCATCGTTCCGGCGTTGCAGAAGGGCGCCGTGGTGTTGTGCGATCGGTTTGTCGACTCATCGATCGTCTACCAGGGTGTGGCGCGGGGCCTCGGCGACGAGCAGGTCGCGGAACTCAATCGGTGGGCGACCGGATCGCTGACCCCCCACGTGACCGTGCTGTTGGACGTCGATCCGCAGGAGGGTCTGCGTCGGGCGACCGAGGGCCGCGCCGCCGATCGCATTGAGGGCGCCGGGATCGTGTTCCACCGCCAGGTCCGTGCGGCGTACCGTCGACAGGCCGAACGGGATCCGGACCGCTACCTCGTCCTGGATGCCATGCGGCCCGTCGAGCAGCTCCACGAAGACATCCGCCATGCCGTGCTCGCACGGCTCAGCGGGCAGAGCGATCTGGGTGCGCCGGAGGGGGAGTCCTTCGGCCGGGATGGTTCACCATGAGCTCGTGGAGGGGTGATGCGGAGCAACAGCCGGCGGCGGTGCGGGCACTGCGACGCGCCTTGGCCGCGGACGAGGTCAGTCACGCCTGGCTGATCGTCGGACCGCCCAGCGTGGGGCAGGAGGATCTCGCCAAGGGGCTGACGATGGCGCTCAACTGCGCGTCGGCTCCTACTGAGGACCAAGCTTGTGGGAAGTGCGACCGCTGCCAGCGGATCCTGCGCGCTACCCACGAACTGCTGGAGAGCCGTGAGCCCGCCGGTTCGCAGTACGTCGTCGACGACGTGCGTGAGGAGTGGATCCGCCCAGCGTCGCGCAGCATCACTGACGGCCGCCGGCGGGTCGTGCGGATCACGGCCGCCGACCGGATGAACGAAGCCGCCCAGAACGCCTTCCTCAAGGTCCTGGAGGAACCGCCACCGTCCGTGGTGTGGCTCCTCGAGGTCGAAGACGAATCCGTGCTGCTGGACACCGTGGTGTCCCGCTGCCGACGACTGACGGTCGTGCCGTGGGGGCTCGCCGCCCTGCGGGATCGGGCACGGCAGCTGGACATCCCGGACGATTGCGTCGAAGCCCTGGCCCGCGTGTCGCTCGGCTCGCCCGATCGGCTGGCCACGTTGGCCGATGACGGGGTCGCCGACGCGCGCAGGGACCACCTCGCGATCCTGGACCGTCTGGCGACGGGTGGTCCCGGCCAGGTGATCCCGATCGCGAAGGACCTGACCGCATGGGCCAAGGGGCGGGTGGCGCCGCTGAAGGAGAGGCATGCCGCCGACCTCGCCCGATTGGAGGAGGACTTCGGGGTCGATGCGCGTGGCAAGGGGTGGCCGCCGGGCATGAAGGCACAGATCCAACGTCGCCACGACCGGCTCGAGCGGGGGGAGCAGCGTCGCGCGCTCGGCCTCGTGCTCGATCACCTGGCCACCTATCTACGCGACCTGCTGGTCGTCGGCAGCGGTGGGGACCAGGACGCGCTCGTGAACGTCGATCATCCCGATGAGCTGGCCCGGGATGCGGTGCGGCTACCGGCGTCGGCGGTCGTCGACGGGCTACAGGCGGTCGAACGCTGCCGTGCCGCGCTGGAGCGCAACGGCAATCCGGACCTGCAGTTCGAGCGTCTGCTCCTGGCGCTGGCGCTACCGATCTATGCCCACGCCGCCCGGACCGCGTGAGCCGGGGCTACCCGTGACGTGTGCGATCCGCAGGCACGGCGCCCCGCGCGAAGAGTCAGACGTCGTGGGTGCGAGGTTCGCCGCCGGCCAGGCGCGCCAGGTCGTCGCCAGCCTGCGCCAGCCGCTCACGGCCCGATCCCCGGGTCGCGGACGCCAGCACCAGCTCCACCGGTTTCAGCCACCGGGACCGCACGTCCAGCGTCACCTCGAAGCTGGTGGCACTGCCGTGGTCGTCCGCGGCGATGCCGATGTGGCCACCTCCCCGAATGGCTCCTTCGGTGACGTCGACCACGATCAGGGACGGCGAGGTTCGTCGGGCCACGGTGAGTACGAGCTGCAGCGGGCGCAGCGGAGACGGCGTGTCGAAGGTGAGTCGGGCGCGGTCGGGAGCAGCGGGATCGCCCGCCAGCGGCTGCACGTCGCGGATGGCCGGCCACCACTGCGGCCACGTCGTCAGGTCCACCACCACGTCGTAGACGTCCTCGGGCGGCGCTGTGGAGCGCCAGGTCGCCGACAGCTCGATCGCGCCCACGTGCTCCCTCGTGCGTCAGGTGGGTGGACACTATCGTGGGTCGCTGCACGCTCGGGGGGCTCGGCTGGTGGTTCGGAGGGTGAGAGGGCTACCCTTCGCCCGCCCCGCTGGGATAGCTCAGTTGGTAGAGCAATCGCCTCGTAAGCGATAGGTCAGGGGTTCGAATCCCCTTCCCAGCTCCATGGGCTGACCGCGTTTTCATCCATTCCTCACGGTGGGTTGGGGGTGATGGAGGCGCGGTCAGCCGTTTCTTGGGGTTGTGGACGTCAGGAACGCCGCCAGCGGTGGCCCGGGGGCCGGTGATGGCGGCTTTGCGGTGCCTGGTTGTGCTGGTGGGGGTGTCGGTCCAGCACGTGACAGCCGATCGGGTCGGTCGGCTGTCGGGTCAGGGCAGTCTGGGCGGTCCGTTGGGGAGTGCGGGCAGGCTGGGTGTGGGCGTTGCGCGTTCGAGGGTGTCGCGGTCTTGGGTGCGTCGCGCAAGGGTGCGCAGCATCGTGTTGTGGTGGTCGGTGTCGAGGTGGAGGATCCGGCGGGAGGTGCGTTGGTGGGTGCGGCCGGAGGGTGGGCGCAGGCGCTGGGCGAGTTGGAGGTTGCGGGTCATGCCGAGGATGGCGGCGAGCATGCTCGAGGAGGTCGTGGGCCCCGCCCAGCTCGCCCGGAGGATCGCTGACGGCTTCCTCGCCCTCCAACGCCTCGACAGTGTCGTCACTGACGTCGCAGCCCGCCCTACTTCCTGACGGCCCTGGTTGCATTCAGGCGCGTTCGGGGCTCCGAAGGAGCACCGGTACGCCGGCCAACGTCGGGAGCCAGGCCTCGATGACCCGGTAGGTCAAAGTGATCGCGGTACCCGTGCCGAGCGGGACACCGAAGGCGGAGAACACGCCGATCAAGCCACCTTCCACCAGGCCGACCGATCCGGGTGTCGTCGGGATCGCCGCCAGGAGTTGCGACGCGCCGATCGCGGCGAGCAGCATGCTGAGGCGCGGTGTCTGGTCGAAGGCGAGAAACACGAGCGCAAGGGACGCAACGTCGGCGCTCCACTTCAACGCCGACCAGCCCATGACGACCGCCAGCTGGCGGCTGGTGGGTGCGTGCTCGGCAACGGCTCGCCACGCCTCGCTCCACGCACCCGTCCGGCGCCGCAACCGGGGGTGCAGCCGCCCCACGGCGCGGATCACCCGGTCCCCGGCCTCCGCTGAGCGCAGTCCGGCCAGGGTCGCCCAGGTGAGCCCGGACAGGGCCACGAGCGCCCCACCCATCGGGCTCAGAACGCTGCGCGGCAGGTCGCCCAGGAACACTGCCGTCACGATGCCCCCGGAGCCCAGCAGTGCGATCGTCACGAGCGAAACGACGCCCGTGAGCGTGGCGCTCGCCGTGGCCGTGGGACCGGGGATGCCGAAGCGGTTCAGGCGGTCGACGGCCACGGCGGCACCCACGGCGCCGCCCCCGGGGACGGTGTGGCTGACCGTGAACGAACTCATGGACACCTGGAGAGCGTGGCCATACCCGATGTCCGCATCAACGGAGCGCAGGCTCGCCCGGTGCACCAGCGGCCAGGTCAGCGCCACACCGAGCTGTAGACCGACCGCACCCAGCAGGTATCCGGGGACCGCCGAGGCGAAGGCTTCCAAGGCGTCCTCGCCGCCGAAGAAGTACCCGACACCGACGTAGAGCGCCGCGACCAGCAGGAGCGCGAGCGGCCAGGCGCGCCGCAGTCGCGAACTGGAGGTGGCGTCGTCCGATTTGTCGCTGTCGGTCATCGGGGCATCACGGTCGCCACCGCGCTCGAAGCCTACCCCCCAGCCGTGTGGCCAGGAGAGCGACGGGGTCCAGATCAGTGGTCATCGTCCAGCAACGTACACACCCGGCCGGACCGGTCCGGCCGGGCGTGTCGACTTGCATGACCCACCGGGTGGTGCGTTACAGTCGTGTAACATGCCGAGAGCGGCGCGGTTTCAAACCTGCCGCGCAGTCTCTTCGGCTCAGGAACCAGACCCGAGTCATGCAGACTCACGACGAGCGACACTCACCGCGAGCGACATAGGGAGGTGATCCGAAGGCCGCCGAGGCCAGTCGGAGTAGCCTCACCCGTGCGTGTCGCCCTCCTCGGGCGGTGACCCTGCGGGATCACGGCCGTTTTCATGCGTCACGACATACAACTACGCACGCCTGTCGAAGATGATGCTGCGCCCATCTGGCAGCTGGTTCACGACGATGGCGCCCTCGACCTCAATTCACCGTACGCGTACCTGCTGGTGTGTACGGATCACGCGGAAACTTCGCTGGTGGCCACGGATACGTCCGGTGTCGTGGGCTTCGTGGCGGCGTACCGCCCCCCGAACCGCCCAGACGCCGTTTTCGTGTGGCAGGTGGGAGTAGCGCGCCGTGCGCGCCGCCGCGGGCTTGCCCGCCGGATGTTGCACGCCATGCTCGATCAGCCCGGCAACCGGGACATCCGCTTCGTCACGGCCACGGTGGCACCGGACAACCGCCCCTCGATGGGCCTGTTCAAGCGCCTGGCCCGTGACCTTCGGGTCCCGTTCGAGCGTGACGAGCGCTTCGGCGCCGACCTCTTTCCCGGCGACGACCACGACCCGGAGGTCGAGGTGAACGTCGGGCCGTTCGCGCCCATCGCCCCGACCCCCGCCACCACGCTTCCAACCGATGACCCCCCCATTTCGCGAGACAAGGACGGCCTCACCGTGACGACGCTTCATGACGATACCTCCGCCACCCCCACCGACCCGACGGATCCGGGATCTCCGTTGCCCAGCGACCCCATCCTCCGCCTGGAATCGGAGGTGCGCTCGTACTGTCGGATGTGGCCCGCGACCTTCGAGAAGTCCAGCGGCAGCAAGATCTGGGACGACCAGGGCAACGAGTACCTCGACCTGTTCGCCGGGGCCGGCGCCCTCAACTACGGACACAACGATCCGGTCATGCGCGATGCTCTGGTGGACTACGTGACCTCCGGTGCCATCGTCCACAGCCTCGACACCGTCACCGTCGCCAAGCGTCGCTTCCTCGAGCGATTTGAGGAGGTCATCCTCCAGCCGCGCAACTTCGACTGGAAGGTGATGTTCCCGGGTCCGACCGGCACCAACGCCGTCGAATCCGCCATGAAGCTGTCACGCAAGGCAACCGGTCGCGAGGGCATCGTCGGGTTCACCAACGCGTTCCACGGCATGACGCTGGGGTCGCTCGCCGTCTCCGGAAACTCGATGAAGCGCGACGGCGCCGGGGTTGGACTGACCTTCGGGATGAACGTGCCCTACGACGGGTACTTCGGCGACAGCGTGGACACCATCAGCTACCTCGATGCGCTCTTGACCGACGACGGCAGCGGCCTCGAGAAGCCCGCGGCGGTGATCGTGGAAACCGTTCAGGCCGAGGGTGGCCTCGCCACGGCGTCCCCGAATGGCTCCGTGGTCTGCGTCAGCTGTGCACCGACCACGACGTCCTGATGATCGTCGACGACATCCAGGCCGGCTGCGGCCGCACCGGCAGCTTCTTCAGCTTCGAGGTTGCGGACATCGAACCCGACATTGTGACGCTGTCGAAGTCCCTGTCCGGCTTCGGACTGCCGTTCGCCCTCACGCTGTTCCGTCGTGAGCTCGATGTCTTCGAGCCAGGCGAGCACAACGGCACCTTCCGGGGCTTCAATCCGGCCATGGTCACCGCGACGGCCGCGTTGGACCACTGGGTGGACGGCGCGCTGGAGGCCTCCACCGACCTGAAGGCGGGGATCGTGTCGCGGGCACTCGATGACCTGATCGAGGCGCACCCGGAGTATGTCCTGGAGCGTCGGGGCCGTGGGTTGCTCCAGGGCGTCGCGTGCGCTGACGGCATCGCCGAACGCGTCGCCAAGCACGCCTTCGAGTTGGGCGTCATCGTGGAGACCTCGGGTTCCAACGGCGAGGTGTTGAAGCTGCTACCGGCGCTGACGATCCCGACCGACGAACTCGCGAGCGGGCTCGACCGTATCGCCGAGGCCTTCGGTGACGTGATCGGTCTGCAGGAAGCCGTCGAAAAGGGCGCCTCCGTCGACGCCTCCGTCGACGCCTCCGTCGACGCCTCCGTCGACGTCGACCCGACCGCGGTCGCGTGACCGTCCTCAACGGAAAGGAACTCCAGTGATCGTCCGACGACTGACCGAGATCGAGGACTCGCCAAACGACGTGCGCGGATCGACGTTTGCGAGCCGACGGTTGCTGCTCGCCGCCGACGGCTTGGAATATTCGCTGCACGACACCGTGCTGCACGCCGGCTCCACTACGTCGATGTGGTATCGAAACCACGCCGAGTCGGTCTACTGCATCGATGGCACCGGCGTCCTGACCGATCATGAGACCGGCGAGGCCCACGACATCGCGCCGGGGACGCTCTACGTCCTCGACGGCCGTGAGCGTCATGAGCTCCGGGCAATCACCGACCTGCGCATGGTCTGCGTCTTCACGCCTGCCCTGACCGGTCAGGAGCTGCACGACGCCGACGGGACCTATCCGCTGTTGACCGTCGCGGCGACCGATGGCGGCGACGCTGGCTAGCAGCTGGCCACGGCCCGGACCGAGCCGATCTGGCGGCTGCGAGCCGTCGGTCGCCATGGTGGCTAGGCACCTACCGGCTCGAAGGCGGGTGCGAAAGGCGCGAGGCCCGGTCGTCCGGACGCCTGTCCGGTGAGACGAGGGCGCGGCAGGACGGCCCGTAGCGCGGTCGGGATACTGCCTTCCCGCTTCTCCACCGAACAGCCACGTGCTGCCTCGACGCGCCCCGATATCGTCGGTCTCCCGCGTCGCTGCGGCCCACGTCGCCCCAAGGATGCTGCTCATGGGCCTGCGTCGTCGTACCCACATCGCCTCCGCCTCGCTGCTGACCGCATCGGGCCTGGTCGTTGGCAGCTCGATGCTGCTGGGAGCCGCGCCTGCGCCGGTCAATGACCCTGTCGCGGATCAGGCCGCCCACCTCGCCCCGCGTTTTCCCGCGCCACCGGCGGCGTCCGCACCACTCGAACCGTTCGACCTGTCGTGGCAGGGGGGTGAGGGCGAGGTGTCGACCGAGCCGCGGTTCAGCGGCCGTCTGCCGGAACCCGAGATGGCGCCGGCGGAGCGCGGCCTGGTCGCGAAGTCCCAGCCTCCCGCCGACAGCAACGAGGTGTCCCGAGCAGCCGAGTCCGACCGCGACGTCGAACCGGCTGGCGATCCGGAGACCGACCGCGATGCCGAGCCCGACGCGTACGTCGGCTCGGACGGGGAGCGCATCGACGCCTCGCGCCTTCGAGTGTGGCTCCAGGGCCGCGACTCGCAGAGGAGCTGGTCGCTGCGGGGATCAAGCATGAGGTCGATCCCCGCCTGGTCGTCGGGATCGCTGTCATCGAGTCGGCGGCCGGCAAGCGGCTGCCGCCCGACTCCCACAACGCCTGGGGATGGAGCGGAAGCGGACCTCCCGGCCTGACCGCCTGGCCGTCGTGGCCGGCATCCATCGATGCGTTCACCGAGGGTCTGGCCCGCGTCTACGACACGGGCCAGGTGGACGAAACCATGGCCCGCAAGTACGTCCCACCGAACTGGGAACGGTGGTTGGAGGTCGTACGCTGGGCCATCGACGACATCTGAGCAGCCGACGACGCAAGCCCTGACCGGGGACCGGACGGTTGTTCAGTCCCGGGTGGGATCGACGTTTCCACCGGCGTGGATGACCGGGATCGAGCCGAGTCTGCCGGCCTGGAAATCGTCGAACGCCTGCTTGAGCTCTGCACGGTTGTTCATGACGAACGGCCCGTACCAGGCGACGGGCTCGCGGATGGGCTGGCCACCGAGCAGCAGCACGTCCATCTTCGGCATACGCGACTCCTGCGACTCCGCAGCGGTCAGGGTGAGGGTGTCGCCCTTGCCGTAGACGCCCAGTTGGCCCATCCCGATGGCACGGCGGTCCGCACCGATCGAGCCACGGCCCGACAGGACGTAGGCGAGCGCATTGAAGTCGTGGCGCCAGGGTAGGCGCAGCTGCGCACCCGGCTCGAGCGTGGCGTGAATGAGCGTGATGGGCGTGTACGTGGATCCCGGTCCTGCGTGCCCGTCGAGGTCCCCGGCGATCAAGCGGATCAGCGCGCCGCCGTCGTGTGAGGTCATGAGCGACACGTCGCTACCTCGGAGATCCTGGTAACGCGGCGCTGACCACTTCTTCTCCGCCGGAAGGTTCACCCACAACTGGAACCCGTGGAACAGGCCACCCGTGACCACGACGTGTTCCGGCGGTGCCTCGATGTGCAGGAGCCCGGATCCGGCGGTCATCCACTGTGTGTCGCCGTCGGTGATGGTGCCGCCGCCACCCTGGGAGTCCTGATGGTCGAGCGTGCCGTCCAGCATGTAGGTGACGGTTTCGAAACCTCGGTGTGGATGCCACGACGTGCCCTTGGGCTCGCCGGGCGCGTACTCGACCTCGCCCATCTGATCGAGGTGGATGAACGGATCCAGGTCGGCGAGGTCGACTCCCTGGAAGGCGCGCCGGACGGGAAAGCCCTCGCCCTCGAACCCGCGCGGTGCCGTGGTGACGGATCGGACGTTCCGCTCGTCCGTGGTCGCGGCATCGGGAGCGGGGATGCGGGGGAGGGTCAACAGGTCAGCGACGGCAACGGCGGGCATGGCGGTCTCCTCAGGATGCGCCGACAGCGTATCGGCGGGTAGTTGTATATGCAACGGTCACGACGGTGGTTGTATTCCACACCGTCAGCGGCCTGTCGATCGTGGTTCGGCGGCGGCTTCGGCCCGCCATCGAGCGTCGGCTTCGGCCCGCCATCGAGCGTCGGCTACGCTGCCGCCGACCGCCGATCCGTCCCGAAGGAACCCTCGATGCGCCGCGTGCTCGGGCTCACGCTCATCGCGATGTTGGCCCTGGCCGTGTTCGTCGTGCCCGCTGCTGCCGACGTGCCATCGGGTCTGGCCGGCGGCGAGATCGTGCTGGCGGTCGAGGAGGGCGTGCCGGCGGGCCCCGAGCCGATGGATCGGCTCGATGAGGACAACCCGGCGCGTGAACTGGCCGGCTTCGAGAACCCGGACGTTCCCTTCACCTACGGGGCGGCGTTCCTGTTGGCCTTCGCCGGCCTGGTCGGGGTGTCGCTGCTCGGGTTGCTGTACTGGCTGCTCGTTCGGCGCCCCGCACGGGGCGCCGCCGAGTCTTCATGACGGAAGACGCGGCCCCGATGGCGGGCTGGCCCGCCGGCGCGGACAGCGGTACGCCTGCGCCTCTGATCGACGAGGACATGGCGGTACGTGTCGCCAGTCTGGTGGCGCCTCGCCGCAGGAGCACTCGCGAGCAGGTCGCTGCGCTGCGGGCCGAAGTGGCCGATGACCTGCCGCGTATCGACGCCGCTGCCCGGGCGTGGACCGAACTGGGCGCCGATCTCCCCCCGACGACCGCCACGGTGGTCGGGCGGACCGGCTGGGTCCGCGCCAACCTGACGGCGATCCGAGGCACGTTCGAGCCGCTGCGCGAGCGGCTCGACAAGCGTCCGGGTGCAGCCAAGGTCATGGGCGCGCAGATCGGGGCGCTGTTCGGTCTGCTGTCGGGCAAGGTCCTGGGCCAGTACATCCTGCCACTCGGTGGACCAGGCGGCGGCCAGCTGGTGATCGTGGGTCCGAACGTCCTGGACCTGGTCGATCATCACGGGCCGCTGGCGACCGATATCCGCCGGGCGATCGTCCTGCACGAGGTCACCCACCGGCTGCAATTCGACGGGGCGCCGTGGTTGGAAGGCCACCTACGGGGGCTGGTCGATCGCTACCTCGAGCACACCGACGTGGACGCGTCCGCCCTCCGGGATGCGGCGGGCAGGCTTCCGGAGATGATCGCCGAAGCACGCAGGACGGGTTCGATCCAGCCACTCCTCGGTGCGGTCCTGACGCCGGAGCAGGCCGAGGTGGTGAGCGAAGCGCAGGGACTGATGAGTCTGTTGGAGGGCCACGGCAACGCGGCGATGTATTCAGCGGCGCCCACGGATCTGATTGCCGACGCCGGTGCCGTGCGCGAGGCGATCGCTTCGCGCCGCAACGACGTGACCTCCAGGATCCTGACCGCCGTCGCCGGGTTGGAGATGAAGCGCCGCCAGTACAAGGACGGCGAGGCGTTCGTGCGCCAGGTCATCGACCTGGCCGGAATTCCCGGGCTCAACCGCGCCTTCGCCGGTGCCGACCACCTGCCTGCGGCCGACGAGGTCGCCGACCCCAGCGGCTGGCTCCACCGCGTCCGCGCGGCCTGAGGGATGGACGTCCCGCCGGGGCCCCTGCCGGCGGGCCAGGGTCGAGCTGCACTGCTCGCCGAGGTGACGCGCGCACTGGGCGTCCTGTCCCTGCGGGACACGGTGGTCGTCGCCTGTTCCGGTGGTCCGGACTCCTCCGCGCTGGCCCATCTGGTCGCCGAAGCACGCCCCGACCTTGACCTCCGACTGGTCCACGTCCGGCACGGCCTCCGCGACGATCGCCAGGACGTCGAGGTGGTCACGACCCACGCTCAGTGGTTGGCCCTCGACCTGACCATCAGCGACGTCGAGGTGGTACGTGACGGGCGCGGCACCGAGGCAGCAGCCCGAGACGCGCGGTATGCGGCGCTGCGGGACGCTGCCCGGACGTGTGGAGCCAGCGCCGTCCTGGTCGCTCACACCGCGGATGACCAGGCAGAGACCGTGCTCCTGCGCCTGGCGCGGGGCACGGGGATCGACGGACTGGCGGCCATGGAACCGGTACGCGACGGGATCGTGCGGCCCCTGCTGCGCACCCGTCGCGAGGACGTCCATCGCTTCGTCGAACTGGAGGGGCTACCCACGGTCGAGGATCCGACGAACCGGGACCCGCAGGTGCGGCGCGCGATCGTCCGTCACGAACTGCTGCCGGTCCTGGCGCGGGTCGCTCCCGATCCCATCGGGAGCCTGGCCCGCCTGGCGGACCTGGCCCGCGCCGATGCGGCGGCGCTGGACCAGGCCGCGGCGGCCGCGATCGCCGAGGTGGTCCGGGTCGGACCGGTACGCGCCATCGCCGACCAACGGCTTGACGCCCTGTCCACCGGACCGGGCGCGCCCGCCCTGGCCCGACGGGTCGTTCGCGCGGTGCTGGGAGAACTTGGGGGCGAGGCACCCGACGCCGCCACGGTGTCGCGGGTGCTGGCCCTCCCCGATGGTTCGGCCGCCTCCCTTCCGGGCCCGGTCGAGGTCACCTCCGCGGGGGGGTGGCGTGCGTTCGCGCCACGCAGCCTTCCGCGGTCCGAACCGGTCGTCGTCGGTACGCGGGGCCGGACCGGCTGGTCGCCGGCGGGCATCGCGATCGACCGGCTGAGCCCGGACCACCTCGATGTGCCTGGACGTCAGACAGCGTTGTCGTTACCCGGCGTCTGGGCGCCGCCGCCGACCGACCGCGTGCCATCGGTGCGCGCTCCGGGTGCCACCGTCGCGTGGCTGGTCCTCGCCCTTCCCGACGACATCGGGGACCTGACGCTGCGCCACCGTGCGCCAGGCGATCAGGTCCGTACCGCGGGCGGGACGCGCAACCTTCAGGACGTGCTGGTGGACGCGGGCGTACCGCGCGCGGTACGTGAGATCTGGCCGGTTGTCACGGGTGCAGACGGCCGGGTCGTCTGGAGCCCTGGCTACGCGGCCGACGACGAGGTTCTGCGTGCCGGCCGGGGATCGGCGGCGACGCAATTGCGGATCGTCGCGGGCTGAACGCGGTGGTGGGATCCGATTAGGCTCCGCAGCTCCCGCCGTCTTCGATCACCAAGGCTTACCCGCCATGCCGGATCTGGCCCACATCCCTGCTCCATTGCGCGACGATGTCAACGACGTGGTGCTGTCCGCGGAGCAGATCGGGCAGCGGTTGAGCGAACTGGCGACCGACGTCGACCGCGACTACGACGGGCGGGAAGTGCTCATCGTCGGCGTGCTGAAGGGCGCGATCTTCGTCATGTCGGACCTGGCCCGTCGGCTGCACGTGTCGTGTTCCATGGATTTCATGGCGGTGTCGTCGTACGGCTCGGCAACCAGTTCGTCGGGTACCGTGCGCATCCTGAAGGACCTCGACACCGACATCGAGGGCAAGCACGTGCTGTTGGTCGAGGACATCGTCGACTCCGGCCTGACGCTCGATTACCTGTTCAAGAACCTGCGGTCGCGACGGCCGGCCACCCTGGAAGTGCTCTCGTTGTTGACCAAGCCCAGTCGCCGCGAGGTGGACCTGCCGCTGCGCTACGTCGGTTTCGAGATCCCCGATGTCTTCGTGGTCGGGTACGGGTTGGACTTCGCCGAGCGCTATCGCGGGCTGTCCGACATCGTCAGCCTCAAGCCCCACGTCTACGGCGGCGCCTGACGCTCTGAAGATGTGCGCCGCCTGCGCGAAGGTGTCCGGCCGATCGAACCCTGGCCGGTGGTAGCATCGAACCTTCATTCGCGTCGATCCGAACAGGCCCTGCGCACCCTCCGGCCGTCAGGTGAGGCATCGTGAAACCCGGCCAGAAACCCGGCAACAAGTTCAGCAAGAGGTCCGGTCCCGATCCGGACGCGAAGCCGGCCCAGCGCCTGCTTCGGGGACCCCTGCCCTGGATTCTCGCTCTGGCAGCCGCATTGTGGCTGGGAGTGAGCTTCGTCCAGCAGGCGTCGGCGCCGACCGAACTGACGTGGTCGGAGTTCCAGGAGGCCGTCGAAGGCGGGGAACTCCGGGGGCAGGACCTCCAGACCACGATCGGCAACCGGTCCGACACCATTGAAGGCGAACGTCAGGATTCCGGCGGCGCGGTCCCGTTCACCACGACCTACAACCGGGACATCAACGCCGATCAGCTCGCCACCTGGATCGATCGGGGCCTGATCGGCGCCGTCGAATTCGATGCGGAGCAGTCCGGCACGCTCAGCACGTTGCTCATCACCGTGCTGCCGTTCCTGCTGATCCTCGTCGTCTTCTTCCTGTTGATGCAGAACATGCAGGGTGGCGGCGGCCGCGTCATGCAATTCGGCAAGTCCAAGGCCAAGCAGGTCTCCAAGGACGCCCCCAAGGTGACGTTCAGCGACGTCGCGGGCGCCGATTCGGCTGTCGAGGAACTGCGCGAGATCAAGGAGTTCCTCGAGAGCCCGGAGAAGTTCCAGAAGATGGGGGCCAAGATCCCCAAGGGCGTGCTGTTGTTCGGACCCCCCGGAACCGGCAAGACACTGCTGGCCCGTGCGGTCGCGGGCGAGGCCGGCGTGCCGTTCTTCGCGATCTCCGGGTCCGACTTCGTGGAGATGTTCGTGGGTGTCGGCGCGAGCCGTGTGCGCGACCTGTTCGAACAGGCGAAGGCCAATGCGCCGGCCATCATCTTCGTCGACGAGATCGACGCCGTCGGTCGCCACCGCGGCGCCGGAATGGGTGGTGGGCACGACGAACGTGAGCAGACCCTGAACCAGCTGCTCGTCGAGATGGACGGGTTCGACCCGCGCACGACGGTCATCCTCATCGCCGCCACCAACCGTCCCGACATCCTCGACCCGGCACTGCTGCGTCCGGGTCGCTTCGACCGGCAGATCGTGATCGATCGTCCCGACCTGGTCGGTCGCCGGCAGATCCTGGAGGTCCACGGCCGCGGCAAGCCGCTGGGCGACGATGTCGACCTGCAGGTCCTCGCGCGCCAGACGCCGGGGTTCACCGGCGCCGACCTGGCCAACCTCATCAACGAAGGGGCGCTGCTGGCTGCGCGCTTCGGCAAACAGGAGATCGGCGCATCGGAACTGGCCGAGGCCATCGACCGCGTCATCGCGGGCCCGGAGCGCAAGACCCGCCTGATGAGCGAGCGCGAACGCACCATCACCGCCTACCACGAGGCTGGACACGCGATCGTCGGCCATGCGCTGCCGCACGCCGACCCGATCCACAAGATCACGATCATCCCGCGCGGTCGGGCCGGTGGGTACACGATGGCGCTGCCGACCGAGGACCGCGCGTACCAGACCCGTGCGGAGCTGATGGACAAGCTCGCGATGATGTTGGGCGGCCGTGTCGCCGAGTCGATCAAGATCGGGGACATCACCACCGGCGCGTCCAACGACATCGAGAAGGCCACCGCACTGGCCCGCGAGATGATCACGGCCTACGGCATGAGCCCGCGGCTTGGACCGATCAAGCTCGGGCAGTCGGAATCCCAGCCCTTCCTCGGCCGGGATTTCGGTCATGAGCCCGACTATTCCGGCCAGGTGGCGTTCCAGATCGACGAAGAGGTCCGGCAGCTGCTCGACGAGGCGCACGACGAGGCGCTGGAGGTCCTCGTCGAGAACAACGACGCGCTCGAAGCCCTGGCGCAGGCTCTTCTCGAACACGAAACCGTGGAGGGCGAGCGGCTCAAGGAGGTCCTCACGCCGGCGCGGGAGCGGCGCAGTCGAGCACTGCACGCGCCCCTGGCCGACGAACCGGCCAACGTCATTCGGGCCCTGCGGCGGATCGCGACGACCAACGGGCACGGTTCGAACGGCCACAACAACGGTCACTCGGCGGAGCGGACGGGTGACCAGGCGGAATCGTCCAGCGAAGGCACGGCGCCGAAGTAGGTCACGAGCGCGGGTACCCGTGCGACGTCAGTCGCTCCCGCCTGGCCCGGAGGTTCACCGTGACCGTGCATCCCCTGCCGCAGCCCCGCGTCGCCGAGTTGGATGACCACGCCGACCCCGAACCGCACCAGGAAGCGATGGCACGAGTGCGACACATCACCGGGATCGAACCGCGCGGCGTCTTCGACCACGAAAAGATCGAGCAGGCCGTACGCATGCTGCTCGAGGCCATCGGCGAGGATCCCGACCGCCCGGGGATCGTGGATACTCCGGCGCGTGTCGCCCGGGAGTACGACGAGATCTTCGCGGGACTGCTCGTGGACCCGGTCGACGTCCTGTCGGTCACCTTCGACGAGGCGTACGACGAGATCGTCATGATGCGTGACATCCCGTTCTACTCGATGTGCGAGCACCACCTCGTGCCGTTCACGGGGACGGCGCACGTGGCCTACCTGCCCAATGCGGACGGCAAGGTGACCGGCTTGTCGAAGCTGGCCCGTGTCGTGGATGTCTGCGCGAAGCGGCCCGGCCTGCAGGAGCGCATGACGGCGATGATCGCCGACGCCCTGGAGACGGCCCTGGAACCGCGGGGAGTGATGGTCGTCGTCGAAGCGCGCCACTTCTGCATGGAGATGCGCGGTATCCGCAAGGCCGGTGCCGAGACGGTGACCTCGACGGTCCGCGGCGTCTTCCGCGACGATCCCTCCACACGCGCAGAGGCCCTCACGCTGCTGCGCGGCTGAACCCCGGTCACGTCTACGCTCACGGCCCTCCAACCACGAGGCCCCTGCACCCCGTGAGCGACCCCTCCGCACTCGTGACCGTCCGTGTCATCGACGCGAGCCTCGTGCCCGGTGGCGGGCCCGCGCGCCTGTCTCTGAGCAACCTGCCCGATGCCGACCGTGTCGCAACGGCCCTGTCACACGCCGCAGCGTCCCTGCGCCTCGAGGATCGTTCGCTGACCGTCACCGCGCGACCGGACCACGTGGCGGCTGCGGTCGGCGGCACGGGGAACGCCGGCGGCGTCGACGTGGCTGCCATCATCATCACCGCCGCCGTGGCGGCATGGTTGGACGGCCCGAAGGATCTGCCGCTCGGGCACAGCCGCACACCGTTGCCCACCGGGTCCCGGACCGTGATCCAGGGAGTCCTGAACGTCACCCCGGATTCGTTCTCCGACGGCGGCACGTTCCTCCCGAAGAGCGGCGACCTGGCCCCGGCTGTGGCTGCCGGTCGACGCATGGTCACCGAAGGTGCCGACGTGATCGACGTCGGGGGGGAGTCCACACGGCCGGGCGCGCAACCCGTCCTGGAGGCGTTGGAACTGGCGCGCACGGTCCCGGTCGTGCGGGCGCTCGCCGACGACGGGGTAGTGGTCAGCATCGACACGACCAAGGCAGCTGTCGCCCGGGCCGCCGTCGCGGAGGGCGCAGCCATCGTCAACGACGTCTCGGCGGGGACCGTGGACCCGGACCTGCTGCCCTCCGTGGCGGAACTGGGCGTGCCCTATGTGCTGATGCACATGCGCGGGACACCCCGCACCATGCAGCAGGACCCGACCTACACCGACGTGGTGGCGGAGGTGTTCGAGCACCTGGCTGCGGGCCTGGCTCGTCTGCAGGTGGCCGGCATCGACCCGAACAAGGTCATGGTCGATCCGGGGATCGGGTTCGGCAAAGCGCTCGAGCACAATCTGGCGTTGCTCCGCCGCGTCCGTGAACTGACGTCGCTGGGCCGTCCGGTGCTGATCGGGGCGTCCAGGAAATCCTTCATCGGGCGGTTGACCGGAGTGTCCGACCCGGTCGATCGGCTGGAGGGATCGCTGGCGGCTGCGACACTCGCGGTGGCCGGAGGTGCCCGCATCGTGCGGGTGCACGACGTGGCCGAAACCGTGCGTGCCGTCGCGCTCGCCGACGCCGTGTACGCCTGAGGAGGCCCTCCGTGTCCACCGACCGCATCACGATCAACGGCCTGGAGGCTTTCGGCCACCACGGCGTCCTACCCCACGAGCGTCAGTACGGGCAGCGCTTCGTGGTGGATGTGGCGCTCGACCTCGATCTGTCACGAGCCGCCGGGACCGACGACCTGTCCGACACCATCGACTACGGCGCGCTGTCGGCCGACGTCGCCGCGATCGTCTCCGGGGAACCCGCAGACCTCATCGAGACGGTCGCCGGCCGCATCGCCGACCGCTGCCTCGTCGACCCACAGGTCAGCAGCGTCGAGGTGACCGTCCACAAGCCGGCGGCACCCCTGCCGGTGGTCGCGCGCGAGGTCGCCGTGACGCTGCGGCGGTCGCGGACGTGAGTCGGACGGTCCACCTCGGTCTGGGATCCAACGTCGGTGATCCGCTCGAGACCCTGACGGCCGCTGTCGAGGTCCTGCACGACATCGACGGGTTCGCCGTCGTGGACGTCTCCGGGGTGTACGAAACCCCACCCTGGCCGCCGCCGGACGACCCCCGATCGGTGACGCAGGATCCCTACATGAACATGGTCGTGGTCGGCGTGACGACCCTGACCCCCGAAGGACTGCTGTCTGAGACCCAGCTGATCGAAACCGCGTTCGGGCGCGATCGCCGCCGGGAGGTCCGCTGGGGCCCCCGCACCCTGGACATCGACCTGCTGCTCATGGAGGACCTGGAACGGGACACGCCGGAGGTGACCCTGCCGCATCCGCGCATCGCCGAGCGCGCGTTCGTGCTGGTTCCCCTGTTGGAGGTCATGCCGGGTGGCCAGCTTCCGGACGGTCGCCGCCTGACCCGCCTGTTGATGCAACTGGGCCCGATCGATGACATCGACCTGGTGGTGCGCCTGGAAGACGTCCCAGGAGCGCGCGCCGCCCGACCGGAAGGACCTACCGGCCCTCCGGCGAGCTTCAGCCGCCCTGGCCTGGACGCGGCGGCCACCGACCACGGCGCGGCGGACGCGGACACGACGTCGGAGTCACGCTGATGCGCGATGTCGCCATCATCGGTCCGGGCCGGGTCGGCACCCTGCTGGCCATGGCGTTCGCCCGGTCCGGCAAGCGCGTCGTGGCCATCGCGGGGGGATCGGAACAAGCCAGGCAGGACCTGGCACGATCGGTGGCGGGGGCACGTCCGTGCGCGACAACGGCCGATGCCGCTGAACGCGCCCAGATCGTCGTGCTGTGTGTCCCGGACGACGCGCTGGAGGGCGTTGCGACCGACCTCGCCGTCCATGATGCCGTGGGCCCGGATCACCGGGTCGTGCACGTCGCCGGCTCGCGCGGCTGCACCCCCCTGCACCGCGTGGCACTGACCGGTGCCCGCGTCGCGGCCTGCCATCCGGCGATGACCGTCCCAGCGGGGGCCCGCGATCCCGATCTGCTCGTCGGCGTGGCGTGGGCCGTGACGGCTGCGGATCCGGATCAGACGTGGGCGGGCGAGCTGGTCACGTCGCTGGGCGGTGACCCGCACCGGGTCCCGGAGGATGCGCGGGCGCTGTACCACGCCGGGCTGACGGTGGCGTCCAACGCCGTCGGTGCCGCCGTGGCGACCGCGCGGCGATTGCTGATCGCTGCACATGTCGACGATCCGCAGGCCTTCCTGTCGCCCCTCATCGATGCGAGCGTGAGCAACGTCCTGACCCACGGCGCGCAGGCGCTGACGGGGCCGATCGTGCGCGGCGACGTGGGCACCGTCGCGGGGCACCTCGATGCCATGGCCCGCGACACGCCGGAGCTGCTGGCGGCCTACCGTGCACTGGCGATGGCGACGCTCGCGCCGGTCCGACCGACCCTGCCCCCGCAGGTGGTCGAGGAGCTCCGGGCGCTGCTCGATGACGGGAAGGCGTGACGGTGCAGCGCGTGACCACGATCGCCGAGCTCCGCGCCAACGTGTCGCGGCTGCGGGCCGGTGGTCGCACCATCGGGTTGGTGCCCACGATGGGTGCGCTGCACGCCGGCCATGTCGCGCTCATCCGGCGATTGGCGGAACACGTCGACGACCTGGTCGTGAGCATTTTCGTCAACCCGACCCAGTTCGATCAACCCGACGACCTGGCGGCCTACCCGCGCGACCTCGACACCGACGAGCAGACCCTGCGACAACTGGGCGCAGACACCCCCGCGCTGCTGTTCGTCCCCAACGTCCGAGAGATTTATCCGGACGAGCCGCGAGTCACGGTCACCGTCGGGGGAGGTCTGACGGATCGGTTGTGCGGCGCGTCGCGACCGGGGCACTTCGATGCCGTGGCGACCGTCGTCACCAAGTTCCTCAACCTGGTGCAGCCGGACATGGCCGCGTTCGGCCGCAAGGACCGTCAGCAGCTGCAGGTGATCCGCCAACTGGTCGCCGACCTCAACCTGCCGGTCGCCATCCTGGGTGTCCCGACGGTCCGTGAGGGCGACGGTCTGGCGTTGTCCAGCCGCAACCGGCGCCTCCACGACGCGCACCGACGTGCGGCGCGGGCACTGCCACGGGCGCTGGCCGCTGCGGTCCTGACCGCCCGGGATGCGCGCGCCGCCGGTGTGGACCTCGCAGCCGGGCACCTGGCAGCGTCCGCCGCGAAGGTGCTGGACGACGGACCGGCCCTGCGACGCGACTACCTCGAGGTGGTGGACCCGATCACGATGCAGCCCACGAACGCGGTGATCGGCCCGGATGATCGCCAGGTGGTCGCCGTGGCCGCCTTTCTCGGGAACGTGCGGCTGATCGACAACGTCGAGGTGGGCGATCTCGCCGACGAGGACGCGTTGCTGGCTGCCGTCGACTCGTCCGACACACCTGGGGAGAACTGACGTGCTGTTGGCGATGGATGTCGGAAATTCCACGACCGTCGTCGGGGTGTTCGACGGTGACGACCTGCGCCAGCACTGGCGGTTGTCCACGATCGACCGGCGTACCCCCGACGAGCTCGGCATGTTGGTGTCCGGTGTCCTGGACCTGGCAGGCCTCGAGCTCGCCCACGACATCAACGGCGCGGTCATCGGATCGGTCGTGCCCGCACTGACGACGTCGCTGCGCGGCATGTGCGAGCGGTACGCCCGGACAGCGCCGTTGGTCATCGAGCCGGGTGTGCGCACCGGCATCGCCATGAAGCACGAGAACCCCCGGGACCTCGGAGCCGACCGCATCGCCAACGCCGTGGCCGCTCACGCACTCTACGGTGGCCCATCGATCGTGGTCGATTTCGGCACGGCGACGTCTTTCGACGCGGTGGACCGCGACGGCCGGTTCGTCGGCGGTGCCATCGCTCCCGGGATCGCCACGGCGTCCGAGGCGCTGGTGCAGCGCGCTGCCCGGCTGCCGACCGTCGAGGCGGTTGCGCCACGCTCGCCCATCGGCCGGTCGACGGTGACCGCCCTGCAGTCCGGCATCGTCTACGGCGTCGCCGGTCAGGTCGACGGCATCGTGACACGGTTCATCGCCGAGCTGGGACCGGGCGTGACGGTCGTGGCGACCGGTGGACTGGCCGCATCGGTGCTGGAGGCCTGCACCACGATCGACCACCACGACCCGTGGCTCACCCTCAAGGGCCTGCGCCTGATCTGGGAGCGCAACCTCGGGGGGTGAGCAGTGCACACCGGCACCTCTCACCACCCACCGCCCCGGTCACCACCCGGCATCGGGGTTCCGGTGTGCGCCGCTACCGTTGCCGGGCGCCTCCTGGGCATCGTGTCGTGCCTCGCGCGAAGCCGTCCCTCGTCTCCACCTCGAAGGCCCTGTCGTGTCCCCTGCCCCACCGCCGCAGAACGGCGGACCGCCACCATCCGACCCGCCCGACGGTGATGGCGACGATGCCTCCAAGCTGGACGAGATCATTGCGGGCCGCCGCGCCAAGGTCGCGCAACTGCGGGACGCGGGCGTCGAGCCCTACCCCGTGCGGTTCCGGCCCACCCACACGGTGCCGGAGGTCCGCGCCGCGTACCCGGACGTCGAACCCGGCACGGAGACCGGCGACCGGGTGACCATCGCCGGCCGGTTGGTGGTCAAGCGCGAGATGGGCAAGCTGCGATTCCTCGTCCTGCGCGAGGACGGCCAGGACATCCAGTTGTTCTGCCCTCTGGCTGCGCTGGACGCTGCCTCCCGCGACCTGATCGACCTGCTCGACACCGGCGACTGGATCGGCGCGACCGGCGAGGTGATGGCCTCCAAGACGGGCGAGCTGTCGGTCAAGCCGGAGACGATCACGCTGCTGGCCAAGGGCCTGCGGCCGCTCCCGGACAAGTGGCATGGGCTCTCGGACACCGAAGCCCGGTTCCGACAGCGTGAACTGGATCTGGTCGTCAACGACGATGCGCGCAGGGTCTTCGAGGTGCGATCGAAGGTGCTCTCCGCGCTGCGGGCCGAGATGGAGGAGCGCGGCTTCGTCGAGGTGGAGACGCCCATGCTCCATCCGATCCCGGGGGGTGCGTCCGCCCGGCCGTTCGTGACCCACCACAACACGCTGGACGTGGACCTGTACCTGCGGATCGCCCCGGAGCTGTACCTCAAGCGCCTGATCGCCGGTGGGATGCGACGGGTCTACGAGATCAACCGCAACTTCCGTAACGAAGGCATGAGTGCGCGGCACAACCCGGAGTTCACGATGTTGGAGTCGTACGCCGCGTACGACGACTACCACGACGTGATGGACCTGACCGAGGCACTGATCCAGCGCGCGGCCACCGACGCGGTCGGCACCACCGAACTGACCTACCAGGGGCGCCCGCTGTCGCTGGCTGGTCCGTTCCGGCGCGCAACCATGTTGGAGCTGACGCGGGAAGCCACGGGTCGTGCTGATCTCAGCTACGACCTCGATGTCGCCGACCTTCGTGACCTGTGCGAAACCCACGACGTCCACTGGGAGGGCGCGTGGGGGCCCGGCAAGCTGATCGTCGAGTTGTACGAGAAGCTCGTCGAGAGCGAGCTCTGGGACCCGACCTTCGTGATCGACCACCCGATCGAGACCTCGCCGTTGGCGCGAGCGCACCGCTCGGACCCCCACGTCACCGAGCGCTTCGAGGTCATCGTCGCGGGGCGGGAGCTGGGCAACGCCTTCAGTGAGCTCATCGATCCCGCCGTGCAACGCGAACGCTTCGAAGCCCAGGCCCGCGCCAAGGCCGCTGGTGACGCCGAAGCGATGGTCGTCGACGAGGCGTACCTTCGGGCGATGGAACTCGGACTGCCACCGACCGGAGGATTGGGTATCGGCGTCGACCGGCTGGTGATGTTCATCGCCGACGTCAGCAACATCCGTGACGTGATCCTGTTTCCGACGCTCCGCCCCGAACGCACCTGACGTGCGTGTCACGATCTACACGTCGTCGTCGGATGCCGTGGCGGAGCGGTACCGCGAAGCTGCGCGGGCCGTCGCACGACGTCTGGCGGACCGCGGCGACGAGTTGATCTACGGCGGGACCGCCGTCGGCGTGATGGGCGTGCTCGCCGATGCGACGCGTGGTGCCGGAGGTCGGGTGACCGGCGTCGTGCCCCAGTTGATGGTCGATCGGGGACTCGCCGACGGCGCCTGCGACGATCTGGTGGTGACCGACGGGATGTCGGGTCGCAAGCAGGAGATGATCACCCGCGCGGACGCCTTCGTGGCCCTGCCGGGCGGGTTCGGGACCCTGGAGGAGCTGTTCGAGGTACTCACCCTCAAACAGTTGGGCTACCACGACAAGCCCATCGTGTTGCTGGACCTCGATGGCTTCTATCAGCCGTTGCTCGCGGTGTTCGAGGAGCTGTTCGCAACGGGGTTCGCCAAGCCGGAGTACGCGCAGCTGTACCGGGTCGCCCCCGACGTCGATGCGCTGATCGCGGCGCTGGACGCCCCGCCCGCGCCTCCTCTGCCGACCAAGTGGTTCTGAGGCAATCTGCGTCGCACTGACGCAGATTGCTTCCGGGCGCGGCAACAGCTTCCGAGCGGCCTCGCACGTCGTGCTCCACCCTGCCCGACCCGAGCGGATGGCGCCGACACCGATGACGACACACCGTGCGGTCGCCGCTCGTGCCTCGGATCGCCTGACCGTGCCTGCCGGGTTGTCGCCGGCGAGGAAGTCCCCCCTCCTTCGAGCCAGTCGGCGTTCGGTTCGGCCCCGAACAGGGGGTGCACGGTGCAGAGCATGGGTTACGCTCGTAGGAGACGAACCGCGGTTTTCAACGGAAGCCGTGAGGTCCGATCGAAGCGTCAGACCTGACCACCCGCTCGACGAGTTGGACCGAGACCGTCGCAGCGAGAGTCGGCGTTCATGACGCCGGAAAGATGAGACAGATGTTCGAACGATTTACCGACCGGGCCCGTCGGGTGGTCGTCCTTGCCCAAGAAGAGGCTCGGATGCTCAACCACAACTACATCGGGACCGAGCACATCCTGCTCGGCCTCATTCACGAGGGCGAAGGTGTGGCCGCCAAGGCCCTCGAATCGATGAACATCTCCCTCGAGGGAGTGCGCGAGCAGGTCACGGAGATCATCGGTCGGGGCCAGACGGCTCCTGCCGGTCACATCCCGTTCACCCCGCGCGCGAAGAAGGTGCTCGAACTGTCGCTGCGCGAAGCGTTGCAGCTCGGTCACAACTACATCGGGACCGAGCACATCCTGCTCGGCCTGATCCGTGAGGGCGAGGGTGTCGCGGCCCAGGTGCTGCAGAAGCTCGGCGCGGACCTCAACAAAGTGCGTCAGCACGTCATCCAGTTGCTCTCCGGGTACTCCGGCACCGAAGGCGGCAAGGCCGGCGCCGGCGTCGGGGAAGGTTCGGGCCAGGGATCGCGCGAAGGGTCCACGATCCTGGACCAGTTCGGGACCAACCTGACCCAGGCGGCCCGCGACGGTGACCTCGATCCGGTGATCGGTCGCCAGCGTGAGATCGAGCGGGTCATGCAGGTGCTGTCCCGCCGTACCAAGAACAACCCGGTCCTGATCGGGGAGCCGGGGGTCGGCAAGACCGCCGTCGTCGAGGGACTCGCCCAGCGGGTCGTCGCCGGCGAGGTCCCCGAAACCCTGCGTGACAAGCACCTCTACACCCTCGACCTGGGTGCACTCGTCGCCGGGTCGCGCTACCGCGGTGACTTCGAGGAGCGCCTCAAGAAGGTGCTCAAGGAGATCACGACCCGCGGCGACATCATCCTGTTCATCGACGAGATCCACACGCTCGTCGGTGCGGGTGCCGCCGAAGGGGCCATCGACGCGGCCTCGATCCTGAAGCCGATGCTCGCCCGCGGTGAGCTGCAGACCGTCGGTGCGACCACGCTGGACGAATACCGCAAGCACCTCGAAAAGGATGCGGCTCTCGAGCGCCGGTTCCAGCCGGTCAAGGTCGAAGAGCCGACGATGGAACACACCATCGAGATCCTGAAGGGTCTGCGCGACCGGTACGAGGCGCACCACCGCGTGACCATCACCGACGAAGCGCTGGTTGCCGCTGCGGAGCTGGCCGAACGGTACATCTCGGACCGCTACCTGCCGGACAAGGCCATCGACCTGATCGATGAAGCCGGGTCGAGGTTGCGGATTCGGTCCATGACCACGCCCCCCGATCTCCAGGAGCTGGATACGGAGATCGAGGAGGCGCGTCAGGCCAAGGAAGGCGCCATCGACGCCCAGGACTTCGAACGGGCGGCGGGACTGCGAGATGAGGAGAAGAAGCTCATCGAGCGTCGCTCCAACCGCGAGGATGTGTGGCGGTCCGAAGGCATGGACACCGTGCTGACCGTGGACGACGAGGTCATCGCCGAGGTGCTGTCGAACTGGACCGGCATCCCGGTACTCAAGCTCACCCAGGAGGAGACCGAGAAGCTGCTGCACATGGAGGACGAGCTCCACAAGCGCGTCATCGGGCAGGAGCAGTCGATCTCCGCGGTCTCCAAGGCGATCCGTCGGACGCGTGCGGGCCTCAAAGACCCCAAGCGTCCTGCCGGCTCGTTCATCTTCCTCGGCCCCTCGGGTGTCGGGAAGACCGAGCTCGCCAAGACGCTGGCCGAGTACCTCTTCGGTGACGAGAACTCGCTCATCCACCTGGACATGTCGGAGTACATGGAGAAGCACACGGTCAGCCGTTTGATCGGCTCGCCGCCCGGGTACGTGGGCTACGACGAAGGCGGGCAGCTCACCGAGCAGGTGCGCCGCAAGCCGTTCTCCGTCGTCCTCTTCGACGAAGTGGAGAAGGCCCACCCGGATGTGTTCAACACGCTGTTGCAGATCCTGGAGGACGGGCGCCTGACCGATGCTCAGGGCAGGACGGTGGACTTCAAGAACACCATCCTGATCATGACGTCCAACCTCGGGACCAAGAACCTCACCGCCCCGTCGGTCGGGTTCGTCCAGGAGGATGACGACTCGGTCTACGACAAGATGAAGCGCCAGGTCAACGACGAACTCAAGAAGCACTTCCGTCCGGAGTTCCTGAACCGCATCGACGACACGATCGTCTTCCACCCGCTGACGCGGGAGGAGGTCACCACGATCGTGGACCTGATGCTGACCCGCGTGAAGAAGCAGCTGACGGTCAAGGGGCTCGAACTGGAGCTGACCGACGCGCTGAAGACGTGGCTTGCCGAGAAGGGTTACGACCCGCAGCTCGGTGCCCGTCCGTTGCGTCGGACCATTCAGCGCGAGCTGGAGGACAAGCTCTCCGAGCGGATCCTCGTCGGTGGCTTCGACCACGGGCAGCTCATCGTCGCGGACATCGACCAGGAGACCGACGAGGTCACCTTCCGCGCCGTCGACTCGCCGGCAGCCCCGGACACCCCTCCGGTTGAGCTGGCTGGTGGCGACCGCGGCGACCATGGCGAGTCCGGCGGCAACGACAGCGACTGACTGTCGCCGACGACAGCGCGCGAAGAAGGGGCGGATCCACGCGGATCCGCCCCTTCTTCACGTCGGCCTGACCGCTACCCTGCCCGGAGGTGACTCCGGAGGGTGGCGTGGCGCATGATCTGATCGATTCCACGGAGATGTACCTCCGGACCGTCCTGGAACTGGAGGAAGAGGGGATCCCCGCAATCCGGGCCCGTTTGTCCGAGCGGCTCGGTCTGTCCCCACCGTCGGTGTCCGAGGGCGTGGCCCGGTTGGAGGATCAGGGGCTTCTGCGCCTGTCCGAAGATCGCACGGTGACGCTGACCGAGAACGGACGGGACAAAGCCACTCGCGTCATGCGCAAGCACCGGTTGGCGGAACGGTTGCTCGCCGATGTCATCGGCCTGGAAGCCGAGTACATCCACGACGAAGCCTGTCGCTGGGAGCACGTCATCTCGGATCGGGTCGAGGACAAGCTCGCCGAACTGCTGGGCAATCCGGCGACCAGCCCGTACGGCAACCCCATTCCCGGCGGTCAGGGTGCGCCGATCGACATCTTCGCCGTCGCCGAGGTCGACGACGGCGAATTCAAACTCCACAGCATCTCGGAATCGTTGCAGAGCGATGCGAACGTGATCCACATCCTGCACCGACACGGCATGCTGGCCGGCGAGATCGTCGAGGTGACACACCAGCCGACCGAGGTCGTGCTGGAACTGGGTGGTCACCGCGTCGAGTTGGCGCCCGATGCGGCCAAACTGGTCTACGTGGTCCCGGCCTGACCGCCACGGCTGTCGGCGACGGCCGCGGCGCAGCGGTCGAGGAGTGCGACGGTTTCGTCCCACCCGACGCAGGCGTCCGTGATCGAGATGCCGTATTGGAGTTCGCGACCCGGTTCCCAGTCCTGGCGGCCCGGTTGCAGGTTGCTCTCGAGCATGAGACCCAGGATCCCGTGGTCCGCCTGACGCCACTGCTCGAGCAGATCGTCGACCACCACGGATTGCCGGTTGTGGTCCTTGCCGCTGTTTCCGTGTGAGCAGTCCACGACGACGGGACGGCGGTGGCCGGTGACCGCCCGGGCCCGCGTCGCGGCATCCTCGACGTGCTCGCGGGTGAAATTCGGGCCGTTGTCACCACCTCGGAGCACGATGTGGGAG
>JBDNIX010000253.1:0-5838 GCA_041688045.1 Nitriliruptoraceae bacterium | reverse complement strand
CGGCGGCGAACCTCGGTTCCGTGGAGACCATCGTCGGCCCCCCGGCGACCACCAGCCATGTGGAGTGCACCGACGAGGAGCGAGCCGAGTTGGGCATCCCGGAAGGCCTGGTCCGCTACTCGACCGGCATCGAGGACGTGCGCGACCTCATCGCCGACCTGCAACAAGCTCTGGAAGCGGTGTAGCGAGACGGCATCCCGCAGGAAAGGGTGGCGATGGGTGCGATCCAGATCCTGACAGAGACGGACCTGCGCCGGGCCGTCGGATTCGGTGCGGACGAGCTGACGACCGTGGAAGCGGTGTATCCGCTGATCAGTAGCGGTCGCGCTCGAATGCCACCGATCATGCGCATCGACGTCCCGGAATATCGCGGCGAGGTTGACATCAAGTCGGCGTACCTCCCCGGCTATGGCGGCATCGCCGTCAAGGTGTCGGCAGGTTTCTTCGACAACCCGTCCCGCGGGCTGCCGAGCCTTGGTGGACTGATGGTGCTGCTCGACGCCCGCACCGGTCTCCCGCAGGCAGCGTTGTTCGACAACGGCTATCTGACCGACTTGCGGACGGCGCTGGCGGGCGCGGTCGCCGCCAACCACCTCGCCGTCCCCGACGCCGGTGTCGTCGGTGTGCTCGGGGCGGGTGTCCAGGCGAGGTTGCAGATCGCCGCTCTGCGCCTGGTCCGTCCCATCGAACGCGCCATCGTGTGGTCACGGAGCGCGGCGGCCGCCCGTGCATTCGCCGACGAGGTGGCCAAGAACCTCAACCTGCCCGTGACCGTGGCAGCGTCCCCCGTTGCCGCCGCCCGGGATGCCCAGATCCTGGTCACCGCCACACCGGCCACCGAACCGATCGTCGATCTGGCCGTCCTCCATCCCGGCCTGCATGTGACCGCTGTCGGATCGGACGCCGAACACAAGCAGGAACTGGCCGTCCAGGTGATCCAGGACGCGGACCTGATCGTCTGCGACCACCGGGAGCAGAGCACGCGCCTGGGCGAGTTGCGTCTGGCCGTGGCTGCGGGCTTCGTGCCCGGCGAGGCCGTCGAGCTGGGCGAGATCATCGCCGGTCGGCAGCGCGGCCGGCGCAGCGCGGAAGCCGTCACCGTCTGCGACCTGACGGGCACCGGGGCACAGGACACCGCCATCGCGTCCCTGGCCGTGAAGCGCTGCCTCGAATCGGGGGTGGGCCTGCGTGTCGACACCTGACCTTGCGCTGTCCCACGCAGATGTCGTCGCGGCACGTGGGCGGATCGCCGGCATCGCGGTCACCACTCCCCTGGTTCCGGCCGCGGGGCTCGGCTCGACATCGGCGGGCAACGCGACATCGGCGGGCGGCGTGTGGCTGAAGCTCGAAAACGTCCAGCCGACGGGCAGCTTCAAGGTCCGCGGTGCCGCGTCGCGGATTCGCAGCTTGGACGCCGATGCGCTGGAACGTGGTGTGGTGACGGCATCCACCGGCAACCACGGCCGGGCCGTCGCGCACGTCGCGGCAACGATGCAGGTTCCCGCCACGATCTGTGTCTCGGTCCACGTCCCTCCGGGCAAGATCGCGGCGTTGCGTGCGCTGGGTTGCGAGGTGATCGTCGGAGGCGATTCGCAGAGCGCGGCCCTGGAGACGGCCGACGAGCTGGTCGCGGAGAGTGGTCTGACGCTGATTCACCCGTTCGACGACGTCCAGGTCATCGCTGGGCAGGGCACGATCGGCCTGGAACTGTTGGAGCAGTTGCCAACAACGTCGACCGTGGTCGTGCCGCTGTCCGGCGGTGGGCTCCTCGCGGGCATCGCCGTCGCGGTCAAGGCCGTCCGCCCGGACGTCCGCGTGATCGGCGTCGCCATGGAACGAGCCGCAGCCATGATCGCGAGCCTGGCCGCGGACCATCCGGTCGAGGTCCCCGAGCAATCCACGCTGGCCGACAGCCTGCAGGGCGGCATCGGGTTGACGAACGACACGACCTTCCCGGTGGTACGCGCTCTGATGGACGATGCGGTGCTGCTGACCGAACAGCAGATCTGGGATGGAATGCGGTTTGCGTTCGATCGGCACCGCCTGATCCTGGAAGGCGGGGCCGCAGTGGGCATCGCCGCGCTCCTGTCCGGCCGCCTGGATGTCGCGACCACCGAACAGGTCGTGGTCATCTGTTCGGGCGCCAATGCGGAGCCCGCGCACATTGCCGCACTCGCCACCGGCCGAACCACGCCGCCGGACTGACTGCCACGCTGTCTCCCGGCCCCGCAGCGTGACCCTCCAGGGGATCAGGCGGTGGTGGAAACGGCATCGATGAGTGACGCAGCGGCGTGTTCGATCTCCTCCGGCGTGTGGGCGGCCGAGACCTGCGTGCGGATGCGCGCCTGGCCGCGCGGCACGACCGGGAAGCTGAAGGCGGTCACATAGACGCCCAACTCCAAGGCACGCTGCGCCACAGCGGTGGCCTTCGCCGCGTCCCCCACCATGACCGGCGCGATCGGGTGCTCGCCCGGGAGCAGATCAAGTCCAGCGTCCTCCAGCGCTGTGCGCAACTGCACCGCATTGGAACGCAGCCGCTCGCGCAGAGACGACGAGCCTTCCACCAGATCCAATGCGGCCAGCGACGCGGCGACGATCGGGGGGGCCAGCGAATTGGAGAACAGATAGGGCCGGGACCGCTGGCGCAACAGGTCGATGACTTCGCGGCGCCCACTGACGTAGCCACCGCTGGCCCCACCGAGGGCCTTGCCGAGGGTCCCGGTCACGAGGTCCACCCGGTCGGCGACACCGGAGCGCTCCGGGGTGCCACGGCCCCCGTCTCCGACGAACCCGACGGCGTGCGAGTCGTCGACCACCACCATCGCGTCGTACCGGTCCGCCAGATCGCAGATCCCCTCCAACGGGGCGAAGTACCCATCCATCGAGAACACACCGTCGGTGACGATCAAGCGCCGCCGTGCCCCGGAAGCCTCCTTGATGCACCGCTCGAGGTCGTCGAGGTCGCGGTTGGCATAGCGGTACCTCGCCGCCTTGCACAGGCGGATCCCGTCGATGATCGATGCATGGTTCAGCGCATCGGAGATGACGGCGTCCTCGTCACCGAGCACGATTTCGAACAGCCCGGTGTTCGCATCGAAGCAGGAGCTGTAGAGGATCGTCGCTTCGGTCCGCAGGAAACTGCTGAGCCGATCCTCCAGGTCCTTGTGGATGGCCTGCGTCCCGCAGATGAACCGGACCGATGCCATCCCGAAGCCCCACTGATCCAACGCGTCCTGGGCAGCAGCGATCAGATCGGGATGATCCGCCAGGCCGAGGTAGTTGTTCGAGCAGAGGTTGACCAGGGCATCCTCGCCGACCGTCACGGTGCCTCCCTGGGCGGAGGTCATGACACGCTCGGCCTTGTAGGTGCCTTCGTCCCGCAGGGTTTCCAGTTCGGCGGCTAGTTGCGCTCGCAGGTGGTCGTCCACAGCGGTCTCCTCACAGGTCGGCGCGCGGTATCCCCGACGGGCCGGTCACCGCGACATCATGTGCGCGGCATCAGACGTCGGTCCAGTCCAACAGGACCTTGCCCGCCCGTCCGTCCGCAGCGGTGTCGAAGGCTTCATCGAACTCACGGTACGAGAAACGGTGGGTGATGACGGGCGAGATGTCCAGTCCGGACTGCAGCATCACCGTCATCGCATACCAGGTCTCGTACATCTCACGTCCGTAGATCCCGCGGATCGTGAGCATGTTGAAGACCACCGTGGTCCAGTCGATCGCAAAATCCTCGGTCGGGATGCCGAGCAGCGCGATACGGCCACCATGTGACATGTTGGCGACGATGTCGTCCATCGCCGCCGACTGACCGGACATCTCCAGTGCGACGTCGAAGCCCTCGGCCATCCCGAGCTCACGCTGTACGTCGGCCAGCGACTCCTCGCCGACGTGCACGGCTCGAGTCACCCCCATCGCCTTCGACTGCTCCAGACGGTGCGGATTGACATCGGTGATCACCACATGACGGGCACCGCCGTGCCGGACGACTGCCGCGGCCATCTGGCCGATCGGGCCCGCACCGGTGATGAGCACGTCCTCACCCAGCACCCGGAACTTCAGGGCGCAGTGCACGGCATTGCCCAGCGGATCGAAAATGGCAGCGACGTCGTCCGGCACGTCGTCGGCGTGGTGCCACAGATTGGTCATGGGCAGGCAGATCAACTCTGCGAAGGCACCCGCGCGGGTCACGCCGACGGATTCCGTCGCAGCGCACAGGTGTCGCCGTCCTGCCATGCAGTTCCGGCACCGACCACAGACGAGGTGCCCCTCACCCGACACGCGATCGCCGGGTGCAAAGTCGTTGACGTTGGATCCGACATGCACGACTTCGCCGACGAATTCATGTCCGATGGTCAGCGGTGTGCGCACGGCCCCCTGCGCCCAGTCGTCCCAGGCACGGATGTGCAGGTCCGTGCCGCAGATACCGGTGGTCGTGACCCGGACCAACACGTCATTGATCCCGACCTGCGGCTCGGGCACGTCCTGCAGCACGAGACCCGGAGCGGCATCCGGCTTGACCAGCGCCTTCACGTATGGCCTTCCAGCGGGGAAGCGGTCAGGCGAGCGCGGCGTCCAGCGTGATCTCCACGCTGTCGGCGAGGGCCGTGGAGACGGGGCAACCGTCCTTGGCTCCCTGGGTGGTTTCGGTCAGACCGGCTTCGTCGAGACCCGGTGCGGTGACGCGAACCGTGATGGCGCTCTTGGTGATCCCCGTTCCGGGGACGAACGTCACCGTCGCGGAGGTTTCGAGCTTCTCCGCAGGCGTGCCCTTGTCCGCCAGGGCCTTGGACAGCGCCATCGAGTAGCACGAGGCGTGCGCCGCGGCGATCAATTCCTCCGGGCTGGTCTTGCCGCCCGGCTCCTCCGCACGTGCCGGCCAGGACACCGGCGCATCGGTGACGAGCCCGGACGAGTCGAACGACACCGAGCCGGACCCTTCGAAGAGCGTGCCGGCCCAGACAACGGATGCGGTGCGATCGGTCATGGAGTTTCCTTCTTCGGTGTGGCGGACGAGAACGGTTGCAGAACCGGATTCCGCTGCCGATCCTAGTCGCCGATCGCCGGGCTGTCGGTGGCTGACCGCCCATGCGACCGGCGATCTGCGACCCGCCCGCCCACGCGACAAGGTTTGAGCCGTGCCCGATCCACGTCCCAACTTCCTGTTCATCATGGCCGACGACCATGCAGCTCATGCGATCAGCGCCTACGGCAGTCATCTGACCGGGACCTACAGCCACACCAACGGCGTCACGGGTCTGGACATCTGGACACGCCGTTCCACGGCAGACAGACGACCTTCCCGAAGCTGCTCCAGGCCGCCGGCTACCAGACCGCCGTGGTCGGCAAGTGGCATCTGGGACACGGCGGCGTGCACGACCCGACAGACTTCAACTACTGGGAGGTCCTCCCGGACCAAGGCGACTATTCCAATCCGGAGTTGATCCGGTGGAAGTCCGGGGAGACCAATGATCCGGAAGGTGAGCGGCGCGTGGTACCGGGCTACGTCACGGACATCATTACCGACCTGTCGCTCACGTGGCTGTCGGACCACGACCCGGAACGCCCCTCCATGCTGAAGCTGCACCACAAGGCACCACACCGCAACTGGGAGCCAGCACCCCGCCATGCCCACCTGTTCGAGGACCTCGAGCTACCACTGCCCGCGACCTTCGATGACGACAACCTCGCGCGCACCCTGGACTGGCTCGATGCCGAAGGCCTGACCGACAACACCGTGGTGGTCTACACCTCCGACCAGGGCTTCTTCCTGGGCGACCACGGGTGGTACGACAAACGGTTCATGTACGAGCAATCCCCCCGGATGCCGTTCCTGTGGCG
>JBDNIX010000252.1:0-11159 GCA_041688045.1 Nitriliruptoraceae bacterium | reverse complement strand
GCCGCCGAGCATCGCCCCATTGGCCCGACCGTCGACATCTTCGTCCCCATCCATCTGCGGGATGAACGACCCGACTGGTGGGCCCGACTGGCACCGCTCGCCGAGCGTGTCTTCGACCTTCGGATGGGGCCCGTCCGACTGCTGTTGGCCGCCGAGATCGAGCTGCACCTCCGGCATCTGTCTCGCTAGCGCTCTCTCACGCAAGCGCGACACGTGCTCGCTTCAGCCAGCGAATTCACGACGATGCAGGTGCTCTCGCCGAACAGAGGTGACTCCTGTGTCCAATCCGCGCGACCAGCGCACAGCAGTGGTGCTCACTCCAGCTAGCGCTTGCAATCGCTCGCACGTTCTGCGTACACTTGCAAGCAGAAGAGTTCCTGCAGCAAACCGTGCAGCAACCCGGCCCTCCTGATCTCACCCTGTGGCCCGGCGGGGGGACGAAGAACCCGCGGGGTTCCCGCGAACTCTGTTCGGCTCCCGCTTCGTCCCCCTCCCCGACCGCAGCTTGTCGACACGGATCTCCTGTCCCTGCGCGGCCCGACTCGACGCTCCCCGACCCCTGGAAAGGCACCACGATGGCAACCGCCACCAAGAAGAGCACGACGGCCAAGAAGAGCACGACCGCCGCCAAGAAGCCCGCCGCCAAGAAGAGCACGACCTCCAAGACGACCGCCGCCACGAAGCCTGCTGCCAAGAAGCCGGCCAAGAAGGCGGCGTCCAAGACGTCGACGGCATCGACGCGCACCCCGACCAAGGCCCCGTTGCGCGAGCGCGAGGCGCGGGTGGTCCTCGAGGATGCCGGCTACGCCGTCACCGGCGTCATCGGTGACGTCGTCGACATCGCACGGAGCCTTCCCGGCCGCGCCGAGAGCGTGTGGAGCGACGTGAACGACGCGGCCAAGGACGCGCCGAAGCGCGCCCGCACCCTGCGCTTCGACGCCCCGGCACGGGTCGAATCACAGCTCTCCAACCTGCGGTCGCGGGTCTCGAAGAATGCCGACCGTCTCGTCGCATCGTTCGAGCAGCGGTTCGACGCCAAGGCCAAGGAGGGTCGTCAGGTCGCCGATCGGGTCCGCAGCGACGAGCGCGTCGCCACGATCCTGGACCGCACCGGCGTCAGCCGGGGGCAGATCAAGGCGGCCGTCACCTCGGCGACCAAGACCGCGGATGTCGCGGTCGAAGCCGGCAAGAAGCAGATCGACGTCGCCCGATCGCAGGCCAAGGGTGCGGTGACGGCTGCGAGCCGGGCGCCGGAAGCCGCCCGTGAGGCCAGCCGCAAGCAGGCCGGCAACACGCGCAGCCAGACGAAGGCCGCCGTGACGTCCGTGCGCAAGACCGCGGACGAGGTGGCTGACTCGCTGGCCTGACCGAACGCGCACATTTTCGACGGCGGTGGGCCCTCCCGATCGGGAGGGCCACCGCCGTTGTCGTCTCGGGTTCCCCGGGACGTCCCACTAGCCTGACGGCACCACCGGATCTGCCCCCGCCTATCCGCCCCCGCCTATCCGCCCCCGCCCATCCGCCCCCGCCCACGAGGCCGCCACCCATGAGTCTGCACGACACCCTCGAAGCCGACCTGCGAACGGCGATGAAGCAACGCGACACGTCGCGGACCTCAGCGCTGCGCATGGTCATCGCCGCACTCAAGAACCGCGCAACGGCGGACGGCCTGAGCCCGCAGGGACGGCTCGACGACGAGGTGGTCCAGAAGGTGTTGGCCACCGAGGTCAAGCGCCGCCGGGAGGCAGCCGCCGCCTTCCCAGAGGCCTGGCGCCCGGACTCCGCTGCGGCGGAGACCGCCGAGGCCGAGATCTACGGGGCCTATCTCCCCGCCCAGCTCTCGGACGAAGAACTCACGTCCATCGTCTACGCGACGATCGATGATGTCGGCGCCGAGGGCCCCCAGCAGATGGGCCAGGTCATGAAGGCGGCGATGGCCAAGGTGCAGGGCCGCGCCGACGGCTCCCGCGTGTCTGTACTGGTCAAGGACCGACTCACCGGGTGACGCAACCGCCCACACCAGCCCACCAGAGGACGCGTCATGAAACTCGGCATTCTGTCCCGAGCGCCGAACAGCTACAGCACGATGCGACTGCGTGCAGCCGCCGAGGACCGCGGGCATACCGTGCGGGTGTTGAACACCTTGCGGTTCGCCATCGACCTCTCGGACGACGAACCCGACCTGCAGTACCGGGGCAGGCAACTGTCGCACTACGACGCGATTCTGCCTCGGATCGGCGCGTCGATCACCTTCTTCGGGATGGCAGTGGTCCGGCAGTTCGAACAGATGGACGTCTACACCCCCATCACGGCGGCCGCGATCGCCAACTCCCGCGACAAATTGCGGTCGATCCAGATTCTGTCGCGCCACGACGTCGGCATCCCGGCCACCACCTTCGTGCGCGACCGAGCCGACGTGATCCCCGCCGTCGACCGGGTCGGCGGCGCCCCCGTCGTCATCAAGCTGCTGGAAGGCACGCAGGGCATCGGCGTCATCCTCGCTCCCGACAACAAGGTCGCTGAGGCGGTCATCGAGACGCTGCAGAGCACGCGCCAGAATGTGCTCATACAGCGCTTCATCAAGGAGAGCAAGGGCAAGGACGTTCGTGCGCTGGTCGTGGGCGACCGCGTCGTCGCCGCCATGCGGCGCACCGCGCAGGGCGATGAGTTCCGGTCGAACGTCCACCGTGGCGGCACCACCGAACTGGTCGAACTCGACGAGGAGACCCGGAGGGTCGCGGTCAAGGCCGCGCAGATCATGGGGTTGAAGATTGCTGGCGTGGACATGCTCGAAAGCGACATCGGTCCTCTGGTGATGGAGGTCAACTCCTCGCCCGGTCTCCAGGGCATCGAGACCGCCACCGATCTGGACATCGCAGGTGCCATCATCGACTTCATCGACAACCAGGTCGCCTTCCCGGAACTGGATGTCCGCCAGCGGCTCACGGTCAGTTCCGGATACGGCGTGGCCGAACTTCTGGTGCGTGACGGCTCGGACCCGGTCGGAAAGACCATCGCCGCGTCCGGCCTACGAGAGCGGGACCTGCAGGTGCTGACGGTGACCCGGGGAACCAAGGTGATCCCGAACCCGAAGGGCAGCCGCGAACTGGAGGCCGAGGACCGACTGTTGTGCTTCGGGCAACTCGAGGCCATGCGCGATCTGGTCCCGGAACGGCGGCGGCGACGGGCGCGTTCCAAGCTCAAGCCCCTCCCCCACGATCTGCTCCCGGACCACGAGAACTCCTCAGACGACGGCCCCGCCGCTGCACTCTGAGCGACGTGCTCCGCGACGCCCGACCAGTAGTGTGCGCCGCCATGGAGACCTTGCGCAGCACCATCGATCCGACGTCGCAAACGTTCGCGACCAACCGTGCCCACCACCTCGAGTTGGCACGGGAACTGGACCAGCGTCGCGCCACGGCCGCACAGGGCGGGCCACAACGGTCACGTGACCGTCACACGGCGCGCGGCAAGCTGCTGCCGCGCGACCGGGTCGAGGCGATGGTCGATCCTGGCACGGCACTCTTGGAACTGTCCCCCTTGGCCGCCTTCGGGATGTACGACGACGATGCGCCCGGTGCCGGACTCATCACCGCCGTCGGCCGGGTCGCCGGCGCGACGTGTGTGATCGTGGCCAACGATGCCACCGTCAAGGGCGGCACCTACTACCCCATGACGGTCAAGAAGCATCTGCGTGCCCAGGAGATCGCCCGCGAGAACCGGCTCCCGTGCGTCTATCTCGTGGATTCGGGTGGAGCGTTCCTCCCGTTGCAGGAGGACGTGTTCCCGGACCGCGACCACTTCGGCCGGATCTTCTACAACCAGGCGACGCTCTCCGGTGCCGGTATCCCGCAGATCGCCGTGGTGATGGGCTCGTGCACGGCCGGAGGCGCCTACGTCCCGGCGATGTCCGACGAATCCATCATCGTCAAGGAGCAGGGCACCATCTTCCTCGGAGGCCCACCGCTGGTGAAGGCCGCGACCGGCGAAGAGGTCACGGCCGAGGAGCTGGGCGGTGGCGACCTCCATGCTCGTACCTCCGGCGTGGTCGACCATCTGGCCGCCGATGACCGGCACGCGCTGGCCCTCGCACGCGACGCGGTCGCGAACCTCAATCGCACCGATGCCGCCGACCTCGACGTCACCGCGGTCGCGCCGCCGGCCTCTGACCCGGAGGAGCTGTACGGGATCATCCCCACCGACGTGCGTCAGCCCTACGACGTCCGCGAGGTCATCGCCCGGATCGTCGACGGGTCGAAACTGCACGAGTTCAAGGCGCTGTACGGCGACACCCTCGTGTGCGGCTTCGCCCGGATCCACGGCATGTCCGTGGGCATCGTGGCCAACAACGGGATCCTGTTCTCGGAGTCCGCGCTCAAGGGCGCCCACTTCATCGAACTGTGCAACCAGCGCGGCATCCCGCTGGTCTTCCTGCAGAACATCTCCGGGTTCATGGTCGGACGCGACTACGAAGCCGGTGGGATCGCCAAGGACGGTGCCAAGATGGTGACCGCCGTGGCGTGTTCCACGGTTCCGAAACTCACGGTGGTGATCGGCGGGTCATTCGGCGCCGGGAACTACGCGATGTGCGGACGGGCGTACGGGCCCCGATTCCTGTGGATGTGGCCGAACGCCCGCATCAGCGTGATGGGCGGGGAGCAGGCCGCGTCGGTGCTGGCCACCGTCAAGCGCGACGGGATCGAGGCAGCAGGCGAGAGCTGGTCGGACGCCGACGAAGCCGCCTTCAAGGAGCCGATCCACGACACCTACGAAACACAGGGCTCGCCATACCATGCCACGGCTCGGTTGTGGGACGACGGCATCATCGACCCGACCGAGACGCGCGACGTCCTGGCGATGGGTCTGGCCGCCGCACGGCACGCCCCGGTCGAGCGCCCCGACTGGGGCGTCTTCCGGATGTGAGGCTCTACGGCATTACGGCTCCACGGCCCTACGGCGCCACGAACGGCACCTGCACGCGGGAACGCTCGGAGCCGTCGCTGACGTCCTCCCAGTACGCCTCCAGCGTCAACTCACCCGTTGCTGGTGCCGTGACCGTTTCACGGAACTCCCCGGCCTGCCCCATGCCGGCGGTGGTCGTGGTGAACGCTTCGATCAGAACGGTTCCATCGGTATCGAGGATGCGGTACTGCACGGTGCCCTCGAAGACGTTCGCACAGCCGACGAGGTCGAACTCGTCGCCGACCCGCTGGCCCTCCACCGGCGACACGACCGCGACGAACGGACCGGTCTCCTGCGACGCACACGGGTCGAGCACGGCCTGCGGATCCGGGACGGGTCCCGGGTCACCCCGTCCCGGCGCCGGGTCGTCCACGTCGGAAGACGGGTCGTCCACGTCGGAAGACGGGTCGCCGGCCTCGAGGGTCGGGTCGCCGGCGTCCGGGTCCGGATCGTCGGGTGCGTCCGGGTCCGGATCGTCCGTCTCCACCGCGTCCGGATCGTCGGGTGCGACCGGGTCCGGATCGCCCGTCTCCGGCGCGGACTCCTCGGTACCCACCGGCTCGATCACCGGGACGGTCCCGGACCCGAGCCCCGTCGCCACGACGGCGGCCACGACGATCATGGTCACGCCACCCAATGAGGCGGCCACCTGCCGGGCGCGGCGACGACGACGCCCACGGGCCCACAGCTGCTCCACGTCGAGCGTGCGCTCGGGGCCGTTCGCCGCGTCGGACAGGAGTTCGTCGAAGTCAGTGGGCATCGGTCGCCTCCCGAGGGTCGGTGGATGAAGGTCGAAACGGTTGATCCGCGCCGATCGACGGGTCCAACTCGGCCCGCAGCGCCTCGCGCGCCCGCCGCAGCCGCTGACGAACCGCGTCGGCCCGCACGCCGTCCACCGTGGCGATGTCCTCGGCGGTCCAGTCGAGCACGTAGCGCAGGACCAACAATCGGCGCGTGGCATCCGGCAGGGCCACCAGGCCTCGACGCACCTCCATGGCAGCCTCGGTATCAGGGCGCCGCGCCGGCGCCGGTTCGCCGACGCGCGACCGTGCACGTCGCTCGGCCTGCCGACGCCGTAGCTGCGAGGTGGCCAGGTTGATCGCGACGCGATGCACCCAACCGCCCGGTGATGACAGCACGCTGACGCGCTCCCACCGGCTGGCGGCGCGTAACAGCGCCTCCTGGACGACCTCCTCCGCAACCGCGTGATCGTCGAGCAGCAGGTGAATCGCCCGAACCAGGCGCGGCTGTTCACGCTGGACGAACGCGACGAGCTCGGCAGGAGCGCTCACCGTTCCTCCTCGTCGACGTGCGGACATTGGCGCCGGACCCCGCACGGGCCCGTTCGTACCAGCACACGCACACCAGCGCTCGAGCGTGACAGACCCCGGCACAACCGCGCACTCATCGCGCGTCCACGGGCGGCGTGCGACGCCGACCGGGAGACCCCACCCACTAGCCTCCCGTTGACGAGATGTTCCACCCTGGCCGGACCCGATCCACCGAAGGACTCACGACCATGGCTGCTGACGCGACCACTCGCCTGCTGGTTGACCGCGACGACCGTGGCGTGGTGACGCTCACGTTCAATCGGCCGGATGTACGCAACGCCTTCAATCCTGAACTCATGCAGGACCTGATCTCCGCCTTCGCGGACATACAGCAGGATGACACGGTCCGGGCCGTGGTGATCACGGGCAGCGGGACGGCCTTCTCGGCGGGTGCCGACCTGGCCTGGATGTCCGGCCTGATCGACAACACCTTCGAGGAACACGTCGAGGATTCCCGGGGATTTGAGCGCATGCTCCGCGCCGTCGACGACGCGCCGGTCCCCGTGCTCGCGCGGGTCAACGGACATGCGATGGGCGGCGCGGCCGGATTGCTGGGATGCGTCGACATCGCCATCGCCGTGCGCGGCGCCAAGCTCGGCTTCACCGAGGCCCGGCTCGGCCTGGCGCCGGCGATGATCTCCTCCTACGTGCAACCGAAGATCGGCGTGGCCAACGCGCGCCGTTACTTCCTGACCGGCGAGCACTTCGACGCCGACCAGGCACTGAGCATGGGACTGGTCCACGAGGTGTGCGATCCCGCTGACTTCGAGGCCGCCGTCGACGCCGTGCTGGACGCGGTGCTCGCCGCCGGCCCACAGGCCCAGCGCGCCATCAAGCCGCTGATCCGTGCGATCGCGGTCAGCGACGCCCCCGCTGACAGCGAGCGGATGCGGTTGGAACTCATCAGCCGGCTCCGGGTATCGGAGGAGGCCCAGACGCGCATGCGCTTCTTCCTGGACGGCATGCGGGAGTGACCGGCCCGCTGTTCGATCGGCTGCTCATCGCCAACCGTGGCGAGATCGCGTGCCGGATCGCACGAACCTGCCGCCGGCTGGGCATCACGACCGTCGCGATCGTTAGCGACGCCGACCGCCACGAGCCCCATGCGACAGCCGCCGACGAGGTCGTATGCATCGGACCGACTCCGGCCGCTGCCAGCTACCTCGACATCGATGCGATCCTACGGGCCGCACGGGACCACGACGTCGATGCGATCCATCCGGGCTACGGCTTCCTGGCCGAGAGTCCGGCGTTCGCCGCGGCCGTCGCGGAGGCCCGGATCACCTTCGTCGGCCCCTCCCCGGACGTGATCCGCCTGATGGGTGACAAGGCCGCGGCCAAGCGCCACCTCGGGGCAGCCGGGGTGCCGCTGATCGCCGGAACCCACGACCGGGAACTGGACGACGCGGGCCTGATCGACGCCGCGGCGGCCATCGGCGTCCCGCTCCTGGTCAAGGCCGTGGCCGGTGGGGGCGGCAAGGGCATGCGCGCCGTGGCCGACCTTGCCGAACTGCCGGCGGCCGTCGCCTCCGCCCGCCGCGAGGCCGCCGCCGCATTCGGTGACGATCGGCTCATGCTCGAACGGTTGATCGCCCGCCCACGCCACATCGAAGTGCAGATCATGGCGGACTCCCACGGCTCGGTCCTGCATCTGCTGGAACGGGAGTGTTCGATCCAGCGACGGCATCAGAAGGTCCTCGAGGAGTGTCCGTCCCCCGCCGTCGACGCCGCCCTGCGCGCACACCTGACGGATGCGGCGGTCACCGCGGCCCGCGCCGTGGACTATCGCGGCGCCGGGACGATCGAGTTCCTGGTCGACGCCGACACGCTCTCCTCGACAGGAGACGGGGACGGGGCCCAACCCACCTTTGCCTTCCTCGAGATGAACACCCGACTCCAGGTCGAGCACCCCGTCACGGAGCTCGTGACCGGACTTGATCTGGTGGAACTGCAGCTGCTGGCCGCCGCGGGCGAGCCGTTGGGGATCACACAGCACGACGTGACCGCGACCGGCCATGCCATCGAGGTTCGGCTCTATGCCGAGAATCCGGTCACCCACCTGCCACAGACGGGCACCGTCCTGCGCCTTGACGTGCCCGACGTCCCGTGGCTACGGCTGGACACCGGCGTCGACGTCGGCAGCCGGGTGACGCCTCACTACGACCCGATGCTCGCCAAGCTCATCGTCCACGGCCCGGACCGCGCGACCGCGTGCGACCGCCTCTCCGTCGCGCTGAGCACCACGACCCTGCACGGGGTCGTCACCAACCTCGAGCTCCTGGCCGCGATCGCCGGCACGAAGACGTTTCGTGACGGAGACCTGACCACCGGCTTCCTGACCGAGCACCTCGCCGACTGGTCGCCGCCCGCGGTCCCGGACGCGGCCCTGGCGGCAGCGGCGCGCGCGGTCTTGGCCTGCCCCCCATCGGCTGCCACGGATCCGTTCGTGACGTCCGGCCCGTTGCGACTCGGGAGCGGTGGCACGCCCGTGACCCTGTCGGACGGCGACGTCGAACACCACGTCGTGGTCTCGCGCCGCGCAGGCAGCGATATCGAGGTACGACGGGACGGCGATCGACTACCACCCGCGACCCCCGACGGGCTGCCCCCGCTGACGACCGTGGAGCCCGGCGGGCAGACCGTCTGGGTCCATGTGCCGGGCGTCACGCGAGGCCTGACGGTCGTGCCGGAGACGCGTCACAGGGATCCGGCGGCGCTCACCGGCGACGCGGCACTCACCGCTCCGATGCCCGGTTGCGTCCTCGCGGTACCCATCGCGGCGGGAGATGTCGTGACGGCCGGTACCACGCTGGTGGTCGTCGAGGCAATGAAGATGGAACACCCGGTCACCGCACCGGCCGATGGCAGGGTCCGTGATGTCCACGTCCGGACGGGCGATCGCGTCGATGCGGGTACACCGTTGATCTCGTTCACCACGGAGCCCACATGAACCTGCCCGACCGCGTCACCATCGTCGAGGTTGGCGCCCGAGACGGCCTGCAGAACGAGGCCGAGGTCGTGCCAACGGCCGTCAAGATCGAGCTCATCGACCGCTTGGCGCGCACGGGACTGTCGGTCGTCGAGGCGACATCGTTCGTCCATCCGGATCGGGTCCCACAGTTGGCGGACGCCGCCGACGTCCTGGCCGGGATCGACCCGGTCCCGGGGGTCCGCTACCCCGTTCTGGTGCCCAACGAGCGGGGACTGGACCGGGCCCTGGCGGCCGGCGTCGGCGAGGTGGCCGTCTTTGCAGCCGCCTCGGAGGCCTTCAGCAACCGCAACCTCGGACGGGACATCGCCGCCAGCCTGACGATGTTCGCCCCGGTGATCCGCCGCGCCCGGGAGGCCGGCGTGCGCGTCCGTGGCTACGTGTCCATGGTGTGCGGCTGCCCCTATCAGGGTGAGGTTCCCGTGGACGACGTGCGAGCCGTCACCGTCGCGCTCCTCGAACTCGGCTGCGACGAGGTCTCGCTGGGCGACACGATCGGCGTCGGCACCCCTGGTCAGGTGCAGGATCTCATCGCCGAGCTGACGCCCGACATCGACCTGGATCGCACCGCGGTCCACCTTCACGACACCTACGGACAGGGGTTGGCCAACTCCCTGGCCGCCTTCGAAGCGGGCATCCGCATCGCGGACACCTCCGCCGGCGGGCTCGGCGGCTGTCCGTTCGCCCGGGGGGCCACGGGCAACCTCGCCACCGAGGATCTGGTGTACGCCCTGCACGGCTCCGGGGTCGACACCGGCGTGGACCTCGAGGCACTCCTGGACACGACCGCGTGGATGAGCGAACACCTGTCCCGACCGCCGGTGTCGCGGGTCGCCCGGGCCCTGCTCACGCGACGCGATGACGGTCCCTCGTTGACGTAGACGCCGTCGGTGTGCTCGGCTGGGGGGTGCTGGTGTCGCGGAGATGCCAGTGGACAACCGAATGTCACGCAGCAGGGGAAGTCCGGTCGGAATCCGGCACTGACCCGCAACCGTAGGCCGCCCACGAGAACGTTTTCGTGCCCGGCGGCAAGTCGGGATACCTGCGACGTGGCGAGCGGCTCCATCCACCGCCGAGGTCTGCGGGGCGGAGCCCGGACGACACCTCGTCCGAGCGTCTGCCCTCCCGGTCACCCGATCCGCCACGGATCGACGTGAACCCGGAGGGTTTCGTCGTTCGTGAGGGTCTGAACGGGCTTCCCGTCACGGATCGCTCACGAGAGGCACAACCCTTGACACGCATGTCCCGTTCACGTCGTGGCGCGTTGGTCACCGCGATGCTGGCAGCCTCACTGCCACTGTCCATGGTCGGCGTCGCGCACGCACAGACCGACGCCACCACCACCGAGGATCCGGCCGAAGCCGCCGCCGGATGGCTGACCACCCAACTCGGTGACGATTTCATCCTCCAGACGGGCTTCGGGCCGTCGGTCGGTGCCACGATCGACACCGTCCTGTCCTTCGATGCGGCTGGAGTCGCGAGCGAGGTCTCCGCGGAAACTGCGGCCGCCGTCGCCGCGCAGGCCTCCGCCTACGCTTCGTTCTCCGACACCGACCCGACCGACCCGGACGTCGAGGTCACCACGTGGACGCCGGGATCGCTGGGCAAGTTGTTGCTCATGGCCAGCTCCCGGCCCGAACTCGACCCGGACAACCTCGGCGGTGTCGACGCCGTCGCGGAACTTCAGGGCATTGAATGCACGGACGGACGCGCCAACTGCGACGCCGACGACCTCGGGGCCTACAAGGGCCTCGGTGCCGGCGCCGGGGACAGCGTCTCCACGTTCAACCAGGCATTCGCCATCCTCGGACTGGCCGCGTCCGACACGACACCGTCGGCCGAGGCAGTCACGTTCCTCATGGCCCAGGCCTGCGACG
>JBDNIX010000251.1:0-7700 GCA_041688045.1 Nitriliruptoraceae bacterium | reverse complement strand
CTGCTGCTTTGCGGACTTCGCGATCCGCTGCACCTTGCCGATGCCCCGGGCGACCAGAACCAGGACGGCAGCTTCAGATGGCGCATCGAGGTAGTTCTCCACCTCGACCTTCAGATCCCCCTTGATGCCTTCCACACCCCGCAACACGACGCACGTTCGCCCCCCGAACAACGAGGTGGTGCGCAACTCGGGCAGGTGTTCCAGTTCCGCCACGTCCTGCAGATCGACGTCCAGCTCTGGGTCCTCGGCTCGAAGCTCGTCAAGCTGCCGCTCCAATTCGCGCTGGAGCAGCAGATCGTCATCACCGGAGATGAGCAGAACGGGAATCATGACGTGATCCTAACGGGCAGCTGCGACCGGTCGGCGGTCCCGGCGTCCGCCGCTCCCCCGCCGGTGTCCGGCATCACGTCCCGGGCTGGGACCGCCACGCGGATCGTCCCCTCCTGGTCGGTCCGTCGTACCTCGATGCGCCTGTCCTGCAGCGTGGCCAACGTTTCGGGGTGAGGATGCCCGTGGCGGTTGTCGCGACCGGCACTGATCACGGCCACGATCGGATCGACCGCCGCGAAGAATTCGGCAGCGGACGTGCTGGCACCGTGGTGTGGCACCAGGAGGACCTCCGCGACCAGGCCTGCCGCTCCCGTGGCCAGCAGATCGGCCTGGGCGTCGGCCTCGATGTCACCGGGAGCCAGTACGCGACGCCCCTGGTGGGTGACACGCACGACGACGGACGTCTCGTTGAGTTCGCTACGAGCCCAACGGTACGGACGACCGCTCGGCGGATGCAGGACCTCGACCAGCAGATCGCCGACCATGACGCGGTCGCCGATTGCCGGAGATCGGATCGGCGTGGCCTGCGCAGCCGCGGCTTCGAACAACTCCGCGACCTCCGGGATCTCCGTCGGCAGGGGACGGAACCACACGGCATCGACGCGTAGGTCGCGCACCACGTCGGGAACCCCGCCGACGTGGTCGAGGTGCGGGTGGGTGATCACCACGAGATCGAGGTGGCGACGGCCATTCGCCCGCAACCACCGGGCTGCGGTGTCGTCGGCGCCACCATCGATCAGCACGCGCGCACCGGGCGACTCGATCAGGAACGCATCACCCTGCCCGACGTCGATGGCCGTGACGGCGAACTCGCGAGGAGCCAGGCTTCCCGCCACCATGGGGACGGCTGCCGCCAGCAGACCGGCGGCCAGACCGGCCAGCGCCACGCGGGCCACACGTGTCCCGCGCCCCGCAAGGAGCCAGCCACACCCGCCCAGCAGAGCCAGCACGGTCGCGGGACGTGCCAACTCGACGCTGCCACCCATCCCGGCGAAGCCGTGCGCCGCCAACAGGACGCCCCGTGCCGGCAGCCCCGCCACCGCGAAGACCAACCCACCGACGTCGAGGTGGATGAGAGCCAGGACCGATCCGATGAACGACAGCACGGCCGCAACGGCCGCTGCGGGGACCGCGACCAGGTTTGCCGGGACCGAGGCGACGGTGAGCTCACCGAAGGTCGCCAGCAGCAACGGGACCACCGCGATCTGTGCGCCGATCGTGATCGAGGTCACGTCGGCCAGCCACCGGGGCATCCGCGGGAGCCGTTCCCGAACGACCGGAGCGACGACCAGGACACCGGCCGTCGCGCTGGCGGACAGCAGCAGTCCGAGGGATCCGGCCAGCCGTGGATCGAGCAGGAGCAACAGCAGGACGGCGCCGGCCAGAGCATGCCGAGCATCCCGGGCAACCCCACGAGCGGCAACGGTCAGCACCACCAGGGCCATCGTGCCGGCTCGCAGGACGCTGGGCTCGAAGCGGGTGAGCAAGGCGAACCCGACGACGGTGAGCGCGACCGCGCGACGGCTCCACGGCGCGGGGAGCCGCATCAGTGAGGCAAGCATGAGCACCCCACCGATGACGATCGCCACGTTGGCTCCGGACACCGCCGTCAGGTGCGTCAATCCGGTCGCCCGCATCGCCTCCTGATCGTCGTCGGGGAGCAGGCGCGTATCGCCGGTGACGAACCCGACCAGCAGTCCTCCGGTCCCGTCACCGAGATGTCGGGTGGCGGCCTGCCGGATGCGTTCCCGTACGTACTCGCTCGCTGCGGCGAGGTGCCCCGGGGCCCCGGCCTGTTGCCACGCCGACACGTCCAGCAGGACCGTTGCGTGTTGCCGGGACAACCACCGTCCGTAGCCACCTTCCGGGAGCGGACGGGCGGACACGCGGGCGTGCCAGCGGCTGCCGAGTGTCGGCGGCGGCCCGTCCAGGGTCAGCGCCGCCCGCTCCCGTGTCGCGGTACCACCGACGTCGTCGACGCGGACCACGACGCTCCAGCCCGTGGCGATGAGGCGCGGCTCATGGACGACCACCGCCTCGATGCTGCGGGAACCACCCTGCTGCGCGAGTTCCGGCAACAGCCCCTCGTCCATGGTCATGACGCGCAGGAACGTTCCCCCGCCACAGACCGCGGCAACCAGCACCACGCCCACCAGCCCGGTGGCGACTCGCTGGACGTCGGGCGGCGCCCGCCACCACCGGAGCGCGACCGCCACCAGGACCCCCGCCATCAGGCACACGGTCCACCACGCCAGCGGCAGCGGTCCGACCGTCCACGCCGCGACCTGTGCTCCAGCGCGTTCACCGACAGCTTCGCCGACGAGCCCCGCAATCACGGCCGTGGTGGTCCACAGCGGCAGCGGACCGAGCACCTCTCCCGCCGGAGGGTCGTGGTCGTCCTCCATCAGCCCACCGCAACCAGATCAGCCAACTGCTGAAAGGTCGCCTCGCCGATCCCGGGCACGCCCCGAAGATCCCCCGGTACCTCGAATGGACCCTCGGCGTCGCGGTGGGTGAGGATCGCGGCCGCTTTGGCGGGGCCGATGCCCGGCAGGGTCTCGAGGGTCTCCTGCGTCGCCCGGTTCAGATCCACGCGCCCATCGGGCAGGACACCGTCGGCGACCACTGACGCGTCGGGATCGACCTCGAGGGGGCCGTCACCAGGCCGCGGGACATGCACCTGCTCGCCATCCACCAGGATGCGCGCGAGGTTCAAGCGGTCGAGTTCGGCGTCGGCCGTGGCCCCACCCGCGACTGCGATGGCGTCAGCCACTCGGGATCCCGAACCGAGCGTCACCACGCCCGTCGACGCCACGGCGCCGGAGATGTGCACGGTGATCTCCGTGTCGTCGCCCGTGGCGTCAGCGCCGCCATCCTTCGCCGCCTGACCGCTGCCAGCGTCCGCATCAGGGTGGTCCACATCGACGTCCTGCCCGACGGTCGCGGCAGCCGACGGCAGTTGCGATGGCCGTCGCTCCGCGTCCCAGAACACCAGCGCAGTTACCACCAGTGCCCCGGTGAGCAACACGATCAAGCCCAGCAACTCCGCCGGTGTCGCCTGCAACCAGGCGGCCGCGTGCTGCCATCGACCGCGGGGAGCCGGGCGCCGGGCAGCCGAAGGCCCAGAGGCATCGAGGTGGTCCGGCTGAAGATCCATAGGGGCCAGGCTGCCCCACCGACGGGGCGGGGCGCCGACGGATCAGCTCGGACCTGTGGACGGACCACGGCCGCGCCGACCCGTCGCCAGGTCGTCACGACGAGGGCATCGCCGCCACACCGATCGCACCGGGGCCGACATGGGTCCCGACGATGGGTCCGATGAGGGCCTGGAGCCGCTCAGCTATCTCCACGCGCTCGTCCAAGCGCTCCCACAGTTCGTCGGCTCGTTCCGGCGCCAGAGCGTGCACCACCACCACGTCGACCGGTCCACCGGCGGCGACCTCGGCGACCAACTGCACGCAGCGATCCATGGCCCGCTTCCAGGTGCGGGTCTTCTCACGCACCTCGACACGTCCTTCAGTCAGGTGCAACAACGGCTTGACCTTCAGCGCGCTGCCGACCAGCGCCTGCGCCCCCGTGAGTCGTCCACCGCGGCGAAGATGCTCGAGCGTGTCCACGACCAGCAGCCCGATGGAGCGCTCCCGGACATCCGTCGCGGCAGCCACGACCTCAGCAACCGATCCGCCGCGTTCCGCCACCCGGTGCGCCGCAAGCGCGGCCAGGCCCAGCGACCCGCCGACCAGGCGGGAATCGACCACCTCGACGTCCAGCTCGGCTGACGCAGCCCGGTCCCGCGCCAGCGACACGGTCCCCGACAGCGCGGCGGAACAGTGCACGGAAACGATCGCGCGATGCCCGTCGTCGGCGCAGTCGGCGTATGCCTCCTCGAACCATGCCGGGGAGGGCTGCGACGTCGTCGGCATCCGCGGCATGCTCGCCAACTTGTCGTAGAACTCTGTCGGCTGCAGGGTCACGCCCGAGATGTAGCTGGCATCGCCGAACGTCACCGACAGCGGGACGACGCGCAAACCCAGACTCTCGGCCAGATGGTGGGGCAGATCGGCCGTGGAATCGGTCACGACCGCCACGGGTGCCACCACAGCTGTCACCTCCACGCCGCCGGATGACGACTGCGATCCGGACGGTAGCGGCCAAGGGGATGCACGGCGTCCACCTCGACCCGGCAGACAGACCGGCCGATGTCGGAGCTACCCAACGTGTCCGCTCTCGACCTGCCGTGAACCGCTACGCCTTGACGACCAGGTTGACGAGCTTGTCGGGAACGTGGATGACCTTGGCCACCTCACCCCCGAGGTGTTCCGCCACCGCGCAATCGGCGGTCGCTGCGGCCACCACCTCGTCCTGCGGGGCGCCGACGGCCATCGTGATCCGCCCCCGGACCTTGCCGTTGACCTGCACGACGATCTCCACCTCGTCCTCGACCAGCAACGAAGCATCGGCGGTCGGCCAGGGCTGGTCGTGGACTGAGTCGGCGTGCCCCAGGCGGTGCCACAACTCCTCGGTGATGAACGGGCAGATCGGAGCGAGCATGGTCAGCAGCGTCTCGAGTGCGTCACGGGCCGTCTCGCCACCGGAATTGTCACGGGTTGCGTCGAGGATGGCGTTGGTCAGGCTCATCAACTTGGCGATAGCCGTGTTGTACTTGCGAGCGTCGTAGTCCTCGGTGACCCCAATGACGGCGACCGCGACGGCCTTGCGCAGTGCCTCGACCTCTGCACCATCCGCGGCCGTGTCCGACGCCTCACGCTCGATCTGTGCCAGTGTCAACCGCCACACGCGCGACAGCCACTTGTGCATGCCGGTGGGCGACACGTCCGCCCAATCGATGTCGTCCTCCGGAGCGGAAGCAAACAGCATCGTGCCGCGCAGGGCATCGGCGCCATAGGTGTCGGTGATCTCTCCCGGAACGACCAGATTGCCCTTGGACTTGGACATCGACGCGCCGTCCATGATGACCTGGCCCTGGTTCAGCAGGGCCTGAAACGGCTCGTCGGCAGCGAGGTGGCCGCGATCACGCATGGCCTTGACCACGAACCGGCTGTAGAGCAGGTGCAGCACCGCATGTTCGACACCGCCGGTGTACTGGTCCACCGGCAACCAGGCGTTGGCGGCGTCCTTGGGCCAGGCTTTGGTGTCATCGTGCGGGGACAGGTAACGCAGGAAGTACCAGGACGAATCGACGAACGTATCCAACGTGTCGACGTCTCTGACGGCATCTTCGCCACCGCACTGCGGGCAGACCACGTCGTGCTTCCACGTGGGGTGCTGCTCCAACGGCGAGCCCTGCACCTGGAAGTCCAGGTCGCCGGGCAACTCGACCGGCAGGTCGGAGAGGGGGACGCCGATCTCACCGCAGGTGGCACAGTGGATGATGGGGATCGGCGGTCCCCAGGACCGCTGGCGGGAAACCAACCAGTCGCGCAGGCGGTAGTTGACGCGTGTGGTGCCCCACCCCTTGGCGGAGACGTCCGCGACGATCCGTGCCTTGGCTTGCTCCCAGGGCAGACCGTCGTACTCGCCTGAATTGATCATCACGCCGGGCCCCACGTACGCCTCGGTCATGGTGGCCGGGTCGAGCTCTTCCAGCAGGTCACCGTCCTGTGTTGTCGGTCGGATGATGGGCCGGATCTCGAGTCTCTCCTGCGTGGCGAACTCGAAGTCCCGCTGGTCACCGATCGGCACCGCCATGATCGCGCCGGTGCCGTAGTCCATCAGGACGTAGTCGGCCGCATACGCCGGGATGGGTTCACCCGTGAAGGGGTTGACCATGTCGAAATCGAGGCGAACACCGCGCTTCCCACGATCCGCCGACATCGTGGAGACGCGCTCGACCTCCGAGCGGCGGGAAACCTCGTCGCGGAACGCGTCGTAGTCGGCATTGCCGGCCATCCGCGCGGTGACGATGGGGTGCTCGGGTGCGAACACGAAATAGGTGGCCCCGAAGACGGTGTCGGGCCGGGTCGTGTAGACCACGACCTCCTCCGGCGTGCCGGAGGGTCCCGGATCCGCCGTCTGGAAGCTGATCTCCGCACCTTCGGACCGGCCGATCCAGGCGCGCTGCGCATTCTTGACGCGGTCCGGCCAGTCGATCGCCTCCAGGGCATCGAGCAGTTCGTCGGCGTAGTCGGTGATGCGGAAGAACCACTGGGTCCGGGGGACGCGCTGGACCACGGCACCCGAACGCTCGCCTCGCCCGTCGACGACCTGCTCGTTTGCCAGCACGGTCTGGTCGATCGGGTCCCAGTTGACCAGCGCCTCGCGTCGGTAGGCCAGACCGGCGTCGAACAACTCGAGGAACAGCCACTGGGTCCAGCGGTAGTAGTCCGGGTCACAGGTACGCAGCACCGTGTCCCAGTCGAACGAGTACCCCAGTCGTACGATCGTGGAGCGCTGTTCCTCGATGTTTTCGTAGGTCCACTTCTTGGGATCGGCACCCCGATTGCGCGCAGCATTCTCCGCCGGCAGACCGAACGCGTCCCAGCCGATGGGGTTCAGGACGCGCCTACCGCTCATCCGCAGATGACGGACCAGAGCGTCGTGGATCGTGAATATCTCCGCGTGCCCCATGTGCAGGTCCCCGGAGGGGTATGGGAACATCGTGAGCGCGTAGAACGTGCCCTGACCGTCACGGTCAGTACTCGGACGCGGCGACAGCGAGTATGTGCGTTCGTCGTGCCAACGTTGTGCGATGGCGGGCTCGAGCGCGAGCGGGTCGTAGCGCTCGGCGTCGACCTGCACGTCGGAGGTGTCGGTCATCGGTCGGGAACCTTGTGGGAGTGGACCCGCGGAGGATAGCGCTCGACCACTCGGCTCCGATGTGACCGCCAAACGCAGCCGGGACGGGCTCAGCCGTCGAGCAGCGCCGCCCGCCGCGGCACGAATCGCGCAGGCTATCCATCGCCGGCTCCTCCTCGAGGCTCGCGTTCGCGGCCCCCTTCCACACGGGGTAGGCTCCGCGACCGCACCGCACCAGCCAAGGCTGGCGGGCATTTCGGGCCGGTAGCGCAGTCCGGCAGCGCACCTCCATGGCATGGAGGGGGTCGTGGGTTCAAATCCCATCCGGTCCACCCGCGGAAACCCTCGCTAGACGTCGTCTAGCGAGGGTTTCTCGTTGTTTCGGCTGCCACCGCTTTGGGGCCTCGTGCGCACCTTGGGCACAGATTGGGCACAGCGCCCGACCCATTGGGACCCAAGGGAACCCACGATGGCATCGCTGACCGAGCGACCCGGCAAGTCCGGGACCTCCTACACCGTGCGATGGCGCGAGCGCGGCACCCAGCAACGCAAGACCTTCCGCCGAAAGAAGGAGGCGGAGGCGTGGCAGCGCAAGGCCGAGGACATCGAGGAGG
>JBDNIX010000250.1:0-4725 GCA_041688045.1 Nitriliruptoraceae bacterium | reverse complement strand
TCTCGAGTACGCAGCCTCGCACCCGGCGGGCCGACAGCAGCCCGACAGGGGGCCGACACCAGGTGCAACCAACGGGCGTGTTGTACAGGTTGCTCAGCAGTGGATCCGGCGTGCGGTCCTTCGCCTGCGATCTCGTGGCCTGCCGTTGCAGGGGTCTGGAGACCGAGCCACAACGACTTGTCTACTGGCTAGGACACCGACCTGCTGGCTGGCGGTGGAGCGGATGCCCCGGTGAGAGGTGACGGTCGGCCCTACGTCAACGCGGCTCGCCCCGCGAGGCTGTCACGGTGTGGCCAACGGCCTTGCTCTCGAGCGGCCGCGTGCGTCCGATCATCCCGACCTCGGCGAGGAGATGTCCGTGCACGTGGTCGTCGTGGGCGCGGGGATCAGCGGTGTCGCCGCTGCGCGCGACCTGGCCACCCGGGGTGCGTCGGTCACGGTGCTGGAGGCCCGCGACCGTGTTGGCGGGCAGCTCCACGCGGTGGAGGTTGGGGGTAGACCGGTGGATGTCGGTGCCGAGGCGCTGTTCACCGCTGCGCCGGAGCCGCTGGATCTGATCACCGAGTTGGGGTTGGACGACGAGGTGGTCGCCGCTGAGCGGGGCACGACCTGGATCGCCTCGCAGCGTGGTCTCCGGCCGCTGCCGGCGGGGTTCGGGCCGGCGGGCCCGACCAGTCTGTGGCCGATGGTCGCCTCGCGGGTGCTCTCACCCTTGGGGATGGTCCGTGCGGGCCTCGAGCCCCTGGTTCCGGCTGCCCGGTCTGATGTCGATGTCTCCGTGGGTGGCTACCTGGGCCGGCGGTTCGGTCGGGAGCTGACGGAGCAACTGGTCGATCCGCTTCTCGGCGGGCTGCACTCGGGCGATGTGGGGCGGTTGAGCTTGAGGGCCGCGACCCCGCAGCTGGCTGCGTTGGCTGACCGTCATCGCTCCTTGCTGCTGCGTCGCCGGTCGAAGCCGTCGTCGGGACCGGCCTTCGTGAGCCTGCGCGGCGGGTTGGCCTCGCTGCCGCGGCTCCTGCTCCGCTCGCTGGATGGTGTCGAGGTGCGGCTGGCCAGCACCGTCGCCGCGATCGAGCCCGCTCCGGGGACCCGCAGCCGGGTGCACACCGTCGACGGTGTCACGTTGGATGCTGATGCCGTGGTGTTGGCCCTGCCGGCGGCAGCCGCAGGGCGGGTGGTGGCGGCTTCGAGTCCGTCCGCAGCCGCGGAGCTGGCGTGCCTGCGTGCCGCCTCGGTCGCTGTGGCGGTGCTGGCTTTCCCGGGTGTCGCGGCTGCCACCCCCGCTTTGGCCGGCACGGGGTTGTTGGTGCCCAGCGGGCAGGGGTACCTGCTGAAGGCGGCGACGTTCCTGTCGAGCAAGTGGCCCCACCATGCCGATCAGGGACGCGTGCTGGTCCGGGTCTCGGCCGGACGGGCGGGTGATGATCGAGCGATGGAGCTGGATGACGGCGCGCTGGTGGAACGGCTCGTCGACGAGCTACGTGCGTTGACCGGGCTCGGTCAGGACCCTGAAGCGGTCCACGTCCATCGTTGGCCCTCGACCATGCCGCAGCTCGAGGTCGGACACCACGAGCGGTTGGAGAGAGCCACCGGTGCGCTGCGCCGCGATCTGCCCGGCGTCGTCCTGGCGGGGGCGCCCTACCACGGGCCCGGCCTGTCTGCCTGCATCCGATCGGGTGCCAGAGCTGCCGACCGGATCATCGACCACCTCGAGGAGCGAGCCACATGATCGACCATCCTGTCAGCCAGCCTGCGAACGCTCGGGGACGCACCGCGGTGCGAACCCTGCGTCACGACCCGTCGCGCCGCCCCTTCCTGGTGATCTGGGAGGTGACCCGCGCCTGTGGGTTGGTGTGCCGCCACTGTCGTGCTGACGCGCAGCACGACCCGCACCCCTTCCAGCTGACTACCGAGCAGGGCTTCGGGCTCCTCGACGACATCGCCGCTTTCGGTGCGCCGAGCCCGATGATCGTGCTCACCGGTGGCGACCCCTTCGAGCGTGAGGACCTCGCCGAGCTGGTCGCCTACGGCCGACAGCTCGGGTTGAGCATGGCACTTGCGCCTTCGGTGACCCCTCGGGCGACCCCTGAGAGGTTGGCCGAGATGGCCGCCGCAGGAGCCAAGGCGGTGTCGATCTCGCTCGACGGTGCGGCGTCCGCCACCCACGACGGGTTCCGTGGGATCGAGGGCGTGTACGACGCCACCCTGGACACCTGCCGGATCGTCACCGGGCTCGGCATGCGTCTGCAGATCAACACCACGGTCACCGCCAGCAACCTCGTCGAGCTCCCGGACATCCTGCGTCGTGTCGTCGACCTCGACGCCTTCCTGTGGAGCGTGTTCCTGCTGGTGCCGACCGGTCGCGGCGAAGAGCTCGAGCGGCTCACCCCGGACGTGGTCGAGGACGTGTTGCACTGGCTGGTCGACGTCGGCCGCCACGTCGCCGTCAAGACCACCGAGGCGCCCCACTTCCGTCGGGCGGTCCTGCAGCGTCGAGGCAGCCAGGGGCAGGACCCGGTGGAGACGTTCGGTCTCGGCCCGACCTACCGGTGGCTGCGCAGCGGGCTCGACGAACTGCTCACCGAGCGGGACCTGCCGACCCGCACGCCGCGCCCACCGCTGGACATCAACGCCGGACGCGGGTTCGTGTTCATCGACCACGTGGGTGCGGTGTATCCCAGCGGGTTCCTGCCCATCCCCGTCGGTTCGGTCAAGGACACGCCGCTGCCTGACATCTACCGGGACGCACCCCTGCTGCGGTCGCTACGTGACCCCTCCCTGCTGCACGGACGCTGCGGTCGGTGCGAGTTCCGGGGCGTGTGCGGTGGGTCGCGCTCCCGTGCCTACGCCGTCACCGGCGACCCACTCGGCGAGGAACCCGACTGTGTCTACGAGCCCGATGGCGGCCCGTTGGTCGGCACCGACACCTTCGGCTAGGGCACCCTTGGCGGCCCAAGACCAACGTCTCGTCCTTCGCCCAGCCGTGTCCGGACATTTCCGAGGTCGGGGCTAGCGAGGTCGGTGTCGGGCAGGTGCATGCTGATCCGGGTTCCCCCCGAGGGTTCGGATGCGATCCGCAGGTGGCCGCCGGAGAGCTCTGCCCGCTCACACATGCCGAGCAGTCCCAGCCTGCTGTGCTGGGCGAGGTCTTCCAGGGACCCTGGAACGGTGAATCCGATCCCGTCGTCGATGACCTCCAGCGACACCGCCGCGTGGTCGAACTCCAGCCTGATCACGACCGTCAAGGCCTGGGCGTGACGTTCGGCGTTGTGCAGCGCCTCCTCGGCGACACGGAAGAGCGCGAGTTCGTCGTCGTTGGTGAGGCGGCGTGCGGTCCCTCGACCTCGACCTCGACCCGGAGCTGGGCCCGTTGGCTGACCTCGGTCGCGGGCCACTCCAGCGCAGCGGTGAGCCCGAGGTGGGTGAGTACGCTGGGACGCAGGGCCCCACTGAAGCGCCTGAGCTGCTCCGTGAGCGTGCCCAGACCGTGGTGGACCTCAGCCAACGATGCGGCCACCTCGCGGGGGACGGTGGGCTCCTCCGTGGCCTCGCGGACGCGTCGCCGCTGCAACAGCAGCTCGTGGACGGCCACGTCGTGCAGGTCGCGGGCGAGGCGTCGCCGTTCGTCCTCCTGGGCGCGTGTGGTGTGCCGGGGGTACAGCCGCCACCGCTGCTGATGCTGCAACCAGACCGTCTCGAAGGCTGCGGCGACCTGGATGGCGATGGTCTCGAGCAGCTTTTCGTCGCGTCGGGTCAACGCGGGTACCTGCGACCCGGCGACGAGCAGGGCGCGTTCCTCCTCGGCATCGTTGCTCAGCGGCAGCGCGGCTGCGCCCTCGTCCAGGTGCAGCAGCCCAGGTCGGCGCTCGTTGCCCTGGGGGATCCGCTGCAGGACGTGGCGGAGGCGGTGCGTCCGACCGCGGCCGAGCTCGATACGGACCTCGGCTGTCCCGGTGGTGCGGACCACCACCGCGGCAGCGGACAGGTCGAGGATCTCGATCAGGTGGTGGAGCACACGACCCAGCTCGCGGGGCAGCTGTTCGGTGTGCACGGACAGGGCCGCGGTCTCGCTCAGCAAGGCCAGCCGTTGGCTGGCCGCGGCGGCCGTGGTGCTCGCCTGCTCGGCCCTGGCGCGATGGAGCCGCTCTCGTTCGACGGGGAGGGCCACGACCGCGCCGAGGCCGACGATGAGCGTGATCAGCAGCAGCTCACCCACCCACACGAAGTCGTCGACGTGGATCAGGACCATGTTCGGCACGGCCAGCACCGCCGCCCATACGCCCGTCAGCACGCCTCCCTCGAACCCGTAGCGCAGCGCGGCGTAGGCGACCGGCACGACGTAGAGGACCACCGGCACGTGCACGAGGATGCCGAGCAGGTCGCCGCGGCCGTGGCCGGGGACGGCGGCCTCGGTGATCCAGTGCGCGGCGGTGACGAGCGCGACCCCGGCCTGGATGACCCAAAAGCTGCGCTCGCCGACCCGATTGCGCAGGCCAGCCAGCCACCGTCCGGGATGCCAGGCGGTCTGGCCGCCGACCGGTGCTGCGGTGTCGGGCAGCGACCGGGCCCCCATCACAGGTCCTCGAGGGAGAGCACGCAGTCTTGGAGCGCGCGGATCGCGGCCTCGGTGCGCGAGGTGATGTGTTGCGTACAGATGCACACCCGCCAGAACGCCGGCCAGGTCCGCCTCCGCGGGCTTGAGGCCGCCGCCGGTGAACACCGGCT
>JBDNIX010000025.1:0-2843 GCA_041688045.1 Nitriliruptoraceae bacterium | reverse complement strand
CACCGTGGGCAGCAGCACGACCGCCCCCGCGATCTTCCTCGACGAGACGGGCCAGGCCGTCGAGGCATCCCAGGACGGGACGGTGGGTCCGAGCGATGCCGCCGCGCAGTGCCTCATCGAAGGTCCCCCGATCACGCTGGAGAGCGGCCCGACGGCCGTCGTCGAGTCGTCGTCCGGACCTTCTCCGGCGGCACTGGCCGGTGGCGGCGGGGTCCTAAGCAGCCCGGCGTTCTTCACCGCAGCCGCCGACGAGGGCCTGGCAACCACGGTCTCCACCGGCACTAGCGTCCGTGTCGTCCTCGCAGAGGGACAGGGCAGCCCGGAGCTGTTCGCGGCCGGCCAACAGGCGCTTCTCGGAGCGCAACGTCCGTCGCCTGAGCTCGTCGAGGTGGCGTCAGTCGACGGAACGACACTCACGTTTGCGCGGCCGGTGGGCGTGGAGGTCGATGACGTGGTCGCGATGGTGGTCCCCGCACCAGTCAGCGGCGGCAGCGACGGGTCGGGTGTCGGCTCAAGTGGTGGTGGCGTTCCGGCGCCCCACGCCGACGACGGCGAAGGGGGCGATCCCGAGCCCGCGGCCGCTTGCCCCTCGGGTCTCCCGCCGGCCGGGTTTGTCGACGTCCCTCCGTCCAGCACCCACGCGGGCGCCATCTCCTGCCTCGCGGAGTGGGGTCTCGTCAGCGGGACCACCGCGGATCGGTTCGACCCCGCACGCCGGTGAGTCGCAGACAGTTCGCCTCGTTGCTTTTCCGACTGCTGGATCGCACGGGGACGCTGGATGACACCGGCACCGTCAGCACGTTCTCGGACGTCGACGACGGCACGCACGACGCGGCTATCGCGGACTTGGCGTCCGCAGGCGTGATCCTCGGCCATGCGGACGGCAGTTTCCGCGCGGCGAAACCGATCACACGGGCACAGATGGCAACGGTCCTCATGCCCGCTTACGCCGCGACGGGAGGGTCGCCCGACCGGTCGGGCGACCATTTCGACGATGACGACGGGTCAGTACACGAGCGCGATATCGACGCGGCGGTGCGGGCAGGACTCTTGCAGGGGCGTGGGGGGCGTCGATTCGCACCCGGTGAGCCGACGTCCCGTGGCCAGGCTGCGACCGTGGTCGCGAACCTCCTGGCCACGCTCCACGATCGAGAGCGATTGGAGGCCGCGCCGGATCAGCCCTCGACCGAGCTGACAGCGTAGCCGTCACTGCCCAACGACGACGTGACGGCCCGGGTCGCCTCCTGGGCCGTCACCGCGGATGCATCGTCGCCGACCAGGGTGGCGAGTGCTGCGGCGGCCTCCCCGTACGGCCCGTAGGTCGTGGTCCCCTGCCACGAGAATAGGTGCGCCCAGGGCAGTAGCACGGCTAACAGCGCGGGCGCCTGCTCGGCCGCCTCGAGCGCCACGACCGCTCGGGCGAGCGTCAGCATCGCCGCCCCGTACGAGAAGTCGCGGGGGAAGGTGGCCAGACCCTCGACCAGCTTGTCGACGACTGGTCGGGCGGCCCGCCGATCGGTCGAAACCATCACGAGGGCGGCGGCACGCCATGCGGGCAGGCCGTTCGGGTCGGTTAGGAGTTGTTCGACCATCGGGCCGAGCTCGTCCAGACGTCCCTGCAGCCGCCGGATCTCCAACATCTGAGCGGTCCACGCCGCCGTGGCCCGTGCCGCGGCGACGCCGGTGCCCACCTCGAAGGCCTCGCGTGCGGCCACCTCCGCTGCGTCCAGTTCGCCTGCCAGCTGCAGCAACGTGGTCCGTTGGTAGGCCAGCGCCCAACGCCGGCCCACGTCGCCGACGCGCGACGACAGCGCCTCCATCTCGGCATGGGCACCGTGAAGCGTCGAGGCATCGCCCAGCTGCAGCGCCACCGAGAAACGCAGATGGCCGGCCTCGAACAGGGCGATCGGGTCGGAGCGCGCATGGGCGGCGTCGGCCAGTCGCTGCGCGACTGCTCGGCGCTTGGGCAGGTCGCCGGGACGGCCGAGTGACAGGTACGCGTAAGGGAGCACCTCGACGAGCGTCTCGTCGGTCCCCCCGAGCCCGCCCGCCAGATCGAGCGCCTGCTCGAAGTGCTGGCGGCTCGCGTCCGCGTCGACCATGGAATGGGTCAGCGACGCGGACGCGTGCAGCAGCGCGCGACCGTCCGGGTCGAGCTCCAGCGCGATGGCGCGGTCGGCCAGCGCTACCGCTTGAACCTGGTCCGCGCCCGGCTGACAGCAGGCCCCCAGACGTAGGGCCGCGAGCACCGCGCGCCGGCGGAGATGATCGTCGTCGAGCTCAAGCGCCTGACAGGCGGCGGCCAGGAGCTCGGGGGCGTGGTCGGGCGCACCGGCCTGCCGGCGACCGTCCGCGCCGACCACGGCCAACGCGACGGCGACGTCGGGGGCGATGCCGGCGTCCGGGCCGAGGGCCCCCCTTCCCACGCTGGGTCCACTCGACCGCTTCCTCGAAGGCCTGCGTCGCGATCGCTTCCTCGGCGGCGTGCAGGGCCGCGGTGGCCGTCGCGACTTGATCGACCTCGGCCGCGGCGAGTCGGTGTGTGGCGATCGCACCGGGCGCGGCGTCGTCGTCCACGAGTGCGCGCGCGACTTCCATCCGCAGCTCGATGTGTCGACCGTGGGGGATCAGCTCGAGAGCCGTGGTGCGCAGGAGCTCGTGCGCGTAGTGCCAGTGCTCGCCGCAGCGGACGACCACTCCGGCCGCCTGTGCGTCCTCGAGGTCGCTGTGGTCAGCACCCAGCGCGGCGAGCAGTCGGTCATCAGCCTCTCCCGCCACCGCCAGGACGTCCAGCGCCCGTCGGGTGCGTAGGGCGAGCGCACCGAGCTGCTGTCCGAGCACGT
>JBDNIX010000249.1:0-2526 GCA_041688045.1 Nitriliruptoraceae bacterium | reverse complement strand
GGATCCCGTGATTTCCAGCAGGGTGGTGCCCGCATCCACACATGCGCCGTCCTGCACCCCCATCGATGCGGCGACAACACCGCCGGCCCGGTCGAAGACCCGGGCCGCGGCGCCGATGCCGGAGATGCACCCCGGCGCGCGCGCGACGATACGGCCCGTGGCGCGCACGTCCGCCCCGATGGTGGCGGTCGTGGACACGTCCCCGGCGGTCCCGAGGTCCTCGGCGAGCGCCCGGTCGATCAGGTCGTCGATCAGGGCGTCCGGCGGCGGTTCGGGTCGCATCACGATGCGACTTCGGATCGGATGTCGACCGCGGCTCGGCTCTCGAACCGCTCCAGGGTGACGTGTGCGACGGCAGCGTGCTGCACGATGGTGTGCCGGCCGGGTCCGGGTTCCGGCAGCGGATGATCACTGCGGTGATGACCACCGCGTGACCCTTCCCGTTCCAGAGCGGCGCGAACGATGATCGCGGCCACAGCCACGAGGTTGCGCCCGACGGGATCAAGCTCCAAGGTGGCCCCGAGGCCTTCGATCTGACCGAGCGCAACAGTCAGGCCAGCCGCGTCGCGCTGCAGCCCCGCGTGCTCCCACATCAGGGCGCGGAGTTGCTCAATGGCGGCCGCAGCGGAGCCGTGCGACGCCTGACGGGCCGGGATTTCCAGGGGCCGCCGGCTGCGGACGGTGATGAGCTGCCCGATCGCAGCCGCGGCCCGCGAGCCCATGACCAACCCTTCGACCAGCGAGTTGCTGGCCAGGCGGTTGGCGCCGTGCAATCCCGCTGACGCGGCCTCACCGCACGCGAACAGGCCCGGCACCGACGTGCGCCCGTGCCCGTCGGTCCGGATGCCCCCCACGTGGTAGTGCTGGGCGGGGGTCGTCGGGATCGGCTGGAGGCGTGGGTCGATCCCAGCCGCCATAGCCGCGGCGAACACGGTCGGGAAGCGGGTCGGGAACGACGTGCCGATCATGCGGGCATCGAGGAAGATGGGCCCGCGTCGTTGAGCTCGCCAGTTGGCGCGCGCGACGACGTCACGCGGTGCCAGTTCAGCGTCCGGATGCTCAGTCACGAGATAGCGCCGACCGTGCGCGTCGATGAGGTGGGCGCCCTCGCCGCGGAGTGCCTCGGTCAGCAGTGGAAGAGGATCACGCGTTGCGTCGAGAGCGGTCGGGTGAAACTGCACGAATTCCGGGTCGCGGATCACGGCGCCCGCACGTAGCGCCATCGCGATGCCGTCACCGGTTGCCTCGACCGGGTTGGTGGTCCGCGCGTAGACCCGCCCGATACCCCCGGTCGCGAGCACGACCGCGTCGGCGAGCAGGAGCTCGGACCGGCCATCGGCATTGGCCGCAACCACGCCGACGATCCGGTCGCCGGACCGGACCAGGTCCAGCGCACAGCGGTGCTCCAGCACCGAAATGTCGTCACGCTCACGAACTGCGGCGACCAGCGCCCGCATGACGGCTGGACCCGTGGCGTCACCGCCCGCGTGGACGATGCGCCGCTCGGTGTGGCCCGCCTCACGGCCGAGCGCCGGGGCACCATCGTCGTCGAGGTCCAGCTCCGCGCCCAGCCGTTGGAGCCACCGCACACGCTCCGGCGCGGCTGCGGTGATCATCTCGACGATCGTGGGGACGGACAGCCCGCTACTGACCGTCAGCGTGTCGGCGGCATGACGTGCCGGCGCATCCCCCGGCCCCAGGGCGGCCGCGATCCCGCCCTGCGCCCAGCGGCTGGAGCCGTCGCCGAGACCGGACCGCGTGACCACCGTGCAGTCGCCGAGCTCGAGCGCCGTGGTCAACCCCGCGATGCCGGAGCCGATGATCAGCGCGCGGGCGTGACCGCGGGGTCGGTGGACGTTCATCGGCGCGTATCGCGTGGCCGTCGCGATGTCCGCGGGGGGAGCGCCCGGCCGGTGGACGCACCACCTCGATGCTCCTGCCGTCGAAGGGCCGGGCGGCGCCCCGTCACGGTCACCGGGTCAGCCCACGGCCAGCATGGCGTCAAGCGCGGCGCGGGCGCGGGCGGCGACGCCGGGATCAACCGTGACTTCGTGCTGCATCTCCTCGAGCGCCGTCCGGATGTTCTGGATCGTGATGCGCTTCATGTGCGGGCACATGTTGCAGGGCCGGACGAATTCGGTGTCCGGCGAGTCCTGTGCGACGTTGTCGGCCATGGAGCACTCGGTGACGAGCACGGCTCGTGCAGGCCGGTGCTCAGCGACCCAGGCGGTCATCTGCGAGGTGGAGCCGACGACATCGGCCTCGGCCAGGACGTCGGGCGGGCACTCCGGGTGCGCGATGATGGCCAGACCGGGATCGGTGGCGCGCAGTTCCGCGAGTTGCTCGCCGGTGAAGCGCTCATGGACCTCGCAGGCGCCGTTCCAGGTGATGACCTCAACGTCCGTCTGGGTCGCGACCCAGTTGGCGAGGTACTGGTCGGGAATGAACAGCACGCGCTCGACACCGAGCGATTCCACGACCTTGAGCGCGTTGGACGAGGTGCAGGTGATGTCGGACTCGGCCTTG
>JBDNIX010000248.1:0-8734 GCA_041688045.1 Nitriliruptoraceae bacterium | reverse complement strand
GGTCGACTTCGCGTCCGAGGACGAGGCCAAGGCCAACAACGACCGCCCGGAGACGGCCGCTTGGGCGGACCGGACTCGGGAACTGTCGGGCGGCGAGCCGACCTACCGCAACCTGCGTTCGGTCTACGCCACGGGCTGAGCAATGGAAGGAATGACACTGGACGATCCACGCAGCGGCCCGCAAGCTTGGTGACACGGCCCGAACGTGACGCCGGGCGCGGCGGGCCGTCACAAACCTCAGGCAGCCTGTGACCCCACTCGACAACACCGAGTTCAAAGAGGTGGTCCGCCCGCACCTCCCGGCCCTGTACGGCATGGCATGCCGGTTGGCGGGAGACCGTGCCGAAGACGTGGTGCAGGAGTGCCTGGTCAAAGCCTTCCGGAGTCTGGATCAGCTGCGCGATCACGCCGCCGCGGGCGCGTGGCTGCGACAGATCCTGGTGAACCAGGCCCGCGACCTCGCCCGGAAGGACGAACGCGATGCCGACGAGATTCCGGTCGATGCGGTCGCGGAGACCACGTCGCTGTATCGCCGGATCGCCGACGACGACCCGTTGCCATACTCGGATTCGCTGCACCTCGACTTCCTGTCGTGTTTCAGCGTCCCTGACGTGTGGGCGGTACTCGACCAACTACCGGACCGGTATCGGGCACCGCTGGTACTCGTGCACATGTATGGCGTACCGACCCGTGAGGTCGCCAAGGCGCTGGACCTGCCGATGAACACGCTGCTGTCGCAGCTGCACCGCGGCCGGAAACGGTTCGAGGACGCCCTGTGGGGCTACGCCAACGAACACGACCTGCTGCGAGAACGACAAGGAGTGTCTCGATGATCTCGTGTTCGGAAGCGGTGAAACAGCTGTGGGACTACCTGGAGCATGACGTCACGACCCGCGAACGCGACGCGGTCGAGGAACATCTGGCGTTCTGCCGGCGCTGCTGCGGCGAGATGGAGTTCGCCGACGAGTTGCGCGGACTCCTCTCGTCGGCGGCCGAGGCCGAGCTGCCTCCCGACGTGGAACGACGCCTGAGCCGGACACTGGATGACCTCGGCGGCGAGACGCCTATCCGCACCACGCAAGGAGATCCGCGATGACCCGGGACCTGATGTTCAAGGACGAGATCCAGCAGCTGGTCGCCGACGCCTACGACGCGGTGACCGACCCGGACGGCCCGGGGTCACGCAACTACAGCACCGAGCAACTCGATCGACTACCGGCCGGCGCCCGCCGCTGGACCTTCGGGGTCGGCAACCCCGTCCCCGCCGCCGATCTGCAACCGGGTGAGGCCGTCCTGGACCTCGGATGCGGCGCCGGCATCGACGCCCAGTTGGCCGCGACCGAGGTCGGCCCGTCCGGCCACGTCACCGGTGTGGACCTGTTGCCGGCGATGGTGCACCGCGCTCGTGCGTTCGCTGCCGAGGCGAGACGGGACAACCTCACCTTCATGACCGGCGAGATGGAGGCGCTGCCGGTCGCCGATGAAACCGTCGACGTCGTCATCAGCAACGGATCGATCAACCTCTCGGCGCGGAAGAGCCGCGTGATGGCCGAGGCGTTCCGTGCCCTGAAGCCGGGCGGGCGGCCGGCGGTGACGGATCTGACCATCCGGGAGGAGGACCTGCCCGCGGAGATCCTCACCCACCCGTCTGCCTGGGCCGGTTGAGTGTCCGGCGCCTTGGCGGAGCGTGTCTTCGCCCAGAAACTCGAAGGCGTCGGATTCGACGACATCGTCGTGACCAACCGGCAGGCCTTCGGGATGGCCGACGCGGTGGACTATCTCCTGTTCACCCCGGACCTGATCGAGCTCATGGAACGCCTGCTGCCTCCCGAGGCCAAGCGGCAGTTCGCCACGTCGGTGACCGTGACCGCGCGCAAGCCAGCCTGACGCCTCACTCGCAACAGGGCCATTCGCGCGACAGCCGCGCGCAGAGCGCGTTTCACGCACGGCCTGCAATCTGGACGTGCCAGGTGTCGTCCTCCCCCATGAACCACTGCCAGCTACCCCACGTTTCCGAGGAGCCCGTCATGACCGACGACGTGACCACGCAGACACCGGTCGACCGCCAGGCCTTGCGTGCCGAGGTCCAGACCAAGTACCGCGAGGTCGCCGAGATGCCCGACGCCGACTTCCATTTCCACACCGGACGGTTCCTCGCGCGCCACCTCGGCTACGACCCTGCCTGGCTCGAGCCACTTCCGGATCCGGCCGTCGAGTCCTTCGCCGGCATCGCCAACCCCTTCGCCCTGCGCCACCTCGAAGCGGGTGAGCGAGTGGTCGACGTCGGATCGGGCGCCGGCTTCGACACGTTCGTGGCAGCCGGACAGGTCGGCAGCGAGGGTGCGGTGGTCGGGATCGACATGACCCCGGAGATGCTGGCCAAGTCGCGGCGCAACGCCGAACTCGTCGGCGCGGACAACGTCACGTTCCGGGACGGCTACGTCGAGGAAATGCCGCTCGATGACGGGTGGGCGGACGTCGTGATCTCGAACGGCGTGTTCAATCTGTGCCCCGACAAGAAGGCGGCGTTCGACGAGGTCTTCCGGGTGCTGACACCCGGTGGGCACCTGCAGTTCGGGGATATCGCGAACAACAACCCGGTACCGCCCGAAGCAATGCAGGACATCGATCTCTGGACCGGTTGAATAGCTGGCGGTCTGCCGTGTGCAGGCTGGCAGCGGATGCTCGAAGCCGTCGGTTTCGAGGCCGTCCAGATCGGTCCTCCGGTCGACACCTTCGCCGGCGCCGGCGGCGAGGACAAGGCACGTGCATACGCCGTGTTCGGCTACCCGTTCCTGGCCCGCAAGCCGAGGTGACGGGAAGGCGCTTTGGTGACGATCCCCGCGAGATATCGCAGGGATCGTCACGTCGACGTCGCGGAGCCCTGACCCCCATAACACCTGCAAACTGCCACAGGGATCGCCCATCAGCCCCCGGCGGCTGTCACCAACCCCGGCCTCCGGCAGCCCCAGACACCAGACGCGGCAAGGACTGATTGCATCCGAAACTACCGTACCCTGCAGCGACCGAACCACCGCGAGGAGTGCGACCGTGTCCCGACCCGATGACGTCGTTCTGCAGCAGATCGAACTCGACCGCGTCTGGCAGACCGTCGAGCCGTTCCTGTTCTGCGTCCACCACAACGACGACTACCCCGAAGGCGACGAGGAGTTCGGCCCCTGCGCGCCACTCGTCGGCCGCAACATCGGCATGGACTTCTCCGGCCGCGACGGCTGGTCGATGTACCACGGTTCGCTGGTTCCCGGCTTTCCGCAGCATCCGCACCGCGGGTTCGAGACCATCAGCTTCATGCGCAAGGGGTTCATGGACCACTCGGACTCGCTCGGCGCGGCAGCACGGTTCGGGCGCGGCGACGTGCAGTGGATGACCGCCGGGTCGGGCATCGTCCACGCCGAGATGTTCCCCCTGCTCAACCGCGACGACCACAACGAAACGGAGTTGTTCCAGATCTGGATCAACCTCCCTGCGACAGACAAGATGGTGCCGCCGCACTTCTCGATGCTGTGGAGTCACGAGATCCCTCACCACACCTTCCTGGACGAGGCCGGCCGCCCGACAGAGGTCACGGTCGTTGCCGGCGAACTGGTTACCGGGCAACGCGCCCCGGCCCCTCCCCCGCACTCGTGGGCCGCCCGACCCGACACCGACGTCGGGATCTACCACGCGGCGATCTCCGTCGAGGGGTCATGGCGCATCGAACCGGCCGCGCACGACGAGACCATCCGCACGATCTATGTCTTCCGTGGCGGGTCGGTCCGGATCGACGGCACCGAGGTGCTGGGTGGCCATGCTGCGGTGGTCCGCGCTGACGTACCCGTGACCTTGACCGACACCGGCGACGGCGCGGAGGTCCTGGTGTTGCAGGGACGCCCGATCGGCGAACCGATCGTGCAGTACGGACCCTTCGTCATGAACACCAAGGCGGAGATCCAGAAGGCCTACCACGACTATCAGGAGACCCACTTCGGTGGGTGGCCCTGGCCCGCCGACGACCCGCACCACGGCGCGGATCTGCGCCGGTTCGCCCACCATGCCGACGGGCGCGTCGAGGAACTGGCGGCCGCCGCAACCGACTGACGTCACCCGGCACGCCTCACCCCCGAAGCTAGCCTCGCCACCGATCCAGGTCCCGGGGAGGATGGCGCGTGACGGACGCGATCGACGAACTGCTCGCGTCGATGACGCTGCAGGAAAAGGTGGCCCAACTGTCCTGTGGCGGCCGGGCGTACGAGATGCCGGAGGTGTTCACGCCGGGCGGCACGTTCGACGACCGGGCCTTCGCCGCCCGCTTCCCCGACGGCGTCGGGCAGATCGGTCGGATCAACGTCCGACGTGGCGCCGACGACGCCCGCGACCTGGCCGCTGCGATCAACCGGACGCTCGCGACTCGAACCCGGCACGGCATCGGCGCGCTGTTCAACGAAGAGGGCCTGCACGGCCTGATGGGCCGCGGAGCAACCGTGTTCCCGGCTGCCCTGGCACTGGCCGCCACCTGGGACCCCGTCCTGATCGAGGAGATCTACTCGGCCGTGGCCATCGAAACGCGGGCTCGTGGCGCCAACTACGTCTATGCACCGGTGCTGGACCTCGCCCGGGATCCGCGCTGGGGGCGGGTCGAGGAGACCTTCGGTGAGGACCCGCTGCTCGTGGCACGGATGGGACGCGCGGCGGTCCTGGGTCTGCAGGGCCGGTCGACGGAACGCATCGCCCCCGACCGGGTGCTGGCGTGCGCCAAACACTTCGTCGGCCACGGTGTCCCGCAGAGCGGCTTGAACGGCGCGCCGGTTCAGCTCGGCCGGCGCGAGCTGCTGGAGGACCACCTCGCCCCCTTCGCCGCAGCCGTCGACGCAGGCGTCGGTGCGGTGATGGTCGCCTACCACGACCTCGACGGAGTGCCGGCCCACGTCAACCGCTGGTTGCTCGGCGACGTCCTGCGCGACCGCCTGGGTCTCACGGGAATGGTGACCTCCGACGGGTTCGGCGTCCCACAACTGGCATCGTTGCACCACGTGGCCGTGGATGCCGTCGACGCCGCCCGCCAGGCATTCGAGGCCGGCATCGACTGCGAGGTACCCGAACCCACCGGAGCGACCGGGCTTCCGGACCTGGTGCGCGCGGGGACGATGTCCGAAGCCGTGATCGACCGGGCGGCGGGCAATGTACTGCGGGCGAAGGCCCGACTGGGGCTGCTGGACCACCTCGGCGATGGCGCCTGCGCACCGGCCCAGGAGACGTCAACATCGCCACCCGCGGTCGATGTCGCGGCGCACGACCGGCTGGCACTGGAGGCTGCCCGCCGTAGCGTCGTGCTGCTGAGCAACCCCGCCGGCGTGCTGCCGCTGGAGCCGACGGCGGTGAGCTCGATGCTGGTGACGGGCCCCAACGCGGAGCATGCCCACCTCGGGGGATACTGCGATCCCGACGCGCGGGGCATCGGCGTCCTGGAGGGGCTCCGTCGACGCTTCGTCGACGCCACGATCCACTTCGAGGAGGGCTGCCGGATCACCGACGACCGGGCCGAACCGGCCACCTGGTGGCTGGACCGGGTCCAGCTCGCGGATCCGGCACTGGACGACGATCGGCTGGATCGGGCCGTCCACGCGGCCACCGGTGTCGACGTCGCGCTCGTGGTGATCGGCGGCAACGAGGCCACCCACCGGGAGGGCTGGTGGTTCGACCACCTCGGTGACCGGGCGTCGCTGTCCCTCGTCGGCCGGCAGGACGAACTCGTCGAACGCATCGCCGCGACGGGTACCCCAACGATCGCGTTGGTCATCAGCGGTGGCCCCGTCGACCTGCGTCGCGTGGTTGACGCCGCCGATGCCGTGTTGTGGACCTGCTACCCGGGTCAGCAGGGCGGGGCCGCCATCGCCGAGCTCCTGGCCGGCGACCACGTACCCACCGGGCATCTGCCGGTGACCTTCCCGCGCTCGTCGGACCAGATCCCGCTCTACGCGGGCCGACGCCCCTCCGCAGGCCGTGGGTACCTGCACGAACCCGCGGATCCGCTGTTCCCGTTCGGGCACGGGTTGACCTACACCACCTTCGCATCCGGGCTTCTGGAGGTGTCCCCGACGAGTCTGCCGGTGGCGGACCTGGAGGCGGGCGCCACGTTCGACCTCGATGTCGAGGTGGCGAACACCGGCGATCGTGACGCGATCGAGCTGATCCGCGTCACCGTCGACGATCCGGTGGCCTCGGTGACGCGTCCGGTCGCCAGGCTCCGCGCGTTCCGGACGGTCGCTGTTCCCGCCGGCGAACGGACCACGGTCACGCTGACGGTCGGCGCCGACGATCTTCGGCTAATGGACCGGTCGATGCAGTGGGTGATCGAGCCGGGCCGGTTCGATCTCACCGTCCATGCCGGCGGGACGACCTCCACGGCACCGGTCACCGTCACCGGGTGACGGACAGGTCCTCAACGGCCGAGGTTGCCGAGGATCCCGCAGATCAGAGATCGACCGACCTCGCGGCCGACACTGGACGCGGCGTTGCTGATGAGCCGCTCCGTGGCGCTCGCCCGGGTCCGGGATCGGCGGGCGGGAGCCCGACGCGTCCTGGCCCGCCGCGTCGTGGAGGCATCATCGAACAGCAGGCGCCTCGTCGAAGAAGAACACCAACTCGGGTCGGTCAGGCTCGCGGAAGCAGCTGTCGCCACCCTGCGTCTGCAGTTCCATCGCCTCGCGGAGCGGCACGTTCTCAAGGGGACCCGCAGAGGCGTGCCGGCTGAGCATGCGCAGCGGCACCTGGACGAAATGTTCGTTCAGCGTGCGGTCGAGTGCAGGGTCGAGGGGGCGACCGAGGATCACCGCGTCGTCATCGAACCCGTAGCCGTGGCGCAGCACCCCGTCCAACAAAGCATCGGTCGTGGTCACGTCCACCCTCGTCGTGGTTTCCGCCGAGCCTCATCGGTGCATCTCGACCGGCTAGGTCGTGGCCGGAGAACCGCCCGCCTGCAGGTCGCTGTAGAGCGCGGCGAGTTCGAGGTAGTTGGCCACGTTCGGGCGCGGCACGTCGGGTACGGGGCGATCCAGCACCTTCGCGGGGACTCCGACCGCCAGGCTCATCGGCGGGATCTCCATGCCTTCACGCACGACGGCGCCGGCCGCGATGAGCGCTCCCGCCCCGACGCGGGCACCGTTCAGCACGACCGCTCCCATGCCGATGAGCACGTCGTCCTCCACCTCGCAGCCGTGGAGTATCGCGCGATGGCCGACCGTGACGCGGTCACCGATGATCGTGGGGCGGTCGGCATCGGTGTGGATCACCGTCACGTCCTGGATGTTGGTGTCGCGCCCGATCCGGATGTGGCTACGTTCGGATCGAAGAACGCAGCCGAACCAGATCGATACCCCCGCCGCGATCTGGACGTCGCCGGCGATGGTGGCGTCGTCCGCCACAAAGGCATCAGGGTGGACGATCGGGGTGGACCCGTTGACGGTCAGGATGCGTTGCACGGCAGACTCTCTGGTCGGGGACACAGAAGTCTGCACCCGCTCCACGCCCGGCACCAATCGACGCACGGCATTGGCCCGCGCACCAGCTCAGCCCAATGCGTTCTCATCGCCGAACCCCGGACGAACAACGATGCGGATCGTGCGTTCTCGACCACCTGGTGCACGCGTTCGAAGTCGATGTCCGTGGGTAGGCCGAACAGACTGAGGTCGGCCTGCTGGGCCCGGTCCAACGCGTCCTCGACCGGGACCAGCAGGTTGGGTTTCCAAGCCCGTTCACTGCCACCTCCGACACGGGACGCCGTCTTCACCGCCCATTCCGCGACGGTCCCGAACAAGCGGCTGCGCATGTCGCCGACCGAGTCCCTGTTCGACGAGCACGGCGTTGGGTGGTCCGCCCTTTGGCGTGGTCTTCGCCAGGGATTCGGCGCCGGGCGGGGCCTTGTGGGCCCCAACACCTGCAGAATTCGTGACGCGCCGACCAGCGAAGCCAGGGCCGCGGAGCAGGTCGATCCGAGCAGGCCCGCAAGGACCGCCGGACCCCATGCCGCGCGGTCGATCATGATGGTGTCGTTGGTGACGACTTCCTCGGGGGTCGCCACGCGGGCCAGCCAGACGGCCATCGCCAGGTAGACGGCCGTCGCCACGCCGATCGCGGACATGGTCCCAACGGGGATCGTTCGACGCGGGTTCGCCAGTTCGCCGGACATGTTGGCCCCGGCCATGATGCCGGTGGCCGCCGGGAAGAAGGTTGCGAACACCCCCCAGAACCCGATCCCCGGGAAGCCGGCCTCCGGGGCGCCCGGGAAATCACCGATCCATTCGATCGGCTGGTCCAGCGGCAGGGTGAACACCGTGGCGGCGAGCAGCAGGATCCGGGCCCACCGGGAATGACGGAGATCAGGGTGGGTCGAGCCGTCGTCGAGGGACGTGCGGAACGACGGGCACGGGCGTGGGCCCTCGCGGGCTTCTATGGAGCCGGCGCGGCGCTGTCCACCACCGTGCTGGTACTCCCCGGCTGGCAGCAGGTCGACGCCAGCGGATGGTGACGGGCGCCACCGTGAGCCCCCTTCAACCACGGTGCAGGCAGAGGAAACAAGCGCACGACCGCTACCGTCTGCGACTGCATCCGGTCGCAGGATGAGGGTCGAGTCGAGGATGGTGGATCGGTGACCAACGACGGAGCCGGGCGCATGCCCGAGCGCACCGCCGGTCGCGACCCGGCCGATCTCGACGCCGGGTCCTCTCCTGACCTGGCG
>JBDNIX010000247.1:0-6302 GCA_041688045.1 Nitriliruptoraceae bacterium | reverse complement strand
TGGCCTGCCCGTCGTGGCCTGCCCGTCGCCTGACCCGCCTGGTGGCTCACGCCTCGTCGTCGGGGTCGCGGCCCTCATGGGTCGGTGCCACCTCGGCGGGGTCCTCGTGATCGTCGAGCAGCGCCGCGTAGGACACGCGCAACCCCTCGAAGCGTTCCGCGACCCGGTCGGCGACGCGGTCGACGTGATCCCAGCGATGGTCGCTGCGCAGTGCGGCCGCAACCTCGTCGAGGTCGCCGTCGCCATCCGGTTCCACCGCGGCATCCAGGGACAGCTGTTCAGGCATGCCACCATCCCCGAGGTTGGACACCCCGACCCCCAGCAGACGTACCCGGGCACGCTCGAGCCGGAGCGCATCGAGCAGTCCCCCGGCGAGCGACGAGATGTCGTGGGTGCGATCGGTGGGCGCCGGCAGGGTGCGTGAGCGGGTGATGGTCTCGAACGATGCGAACCGCACGGTCAGGGTGATGGTCCGCCCGGCGATGCCCGCAGCCCGCAGGCGCCGTGCGACCTTCTCGCTGAGTTGCAGGATGCGGCGATGGAGCAGGTCGGGATCATCGATGTCCTCGTCGAAGGTCATCGATGCGGAGACCGACCGGGCCGGTTCCTTCGGGCTGACCCGGCGAGGGTCCTGGCCACGGGCGAGCTGCGACAGTCTGAGCCCGACCGACTCCCCCGCCACCCGCTGCAGGGTCCGCTGATCGGTGTCGGCGATGGCACCGACGGTGTGCAGACCGAACGACTCCAGCCGCTCGACGGTCTTCGGGCCGGCACCCCACAGCTCACGGACCGGCAGGGGTCGGAGGCGCTCGACGACCTCGTCGACCGGCCAGTGCAACAGCCCGTCCGGCTTCGCCTTGGCCGACAGCAGCTTCGCCACCGACTTGGTCGGCCCCACCCCGACGGAGCACGGCAGTTCGACCTCCTGGCGCACGCGGGCACGGATCCGCTCCCCGATCACCGGAGGCGGACCGAACAGCCGCACGGCGCCGGCGACATCGAGGAACGCCTCGTCGAGCGACAGCGGCTCCACCAGCGGAGTGACATCGCGCAGGATCGCCATGACCTGGCGGGACACCTCGCGGTAGCGATCGAAGCGGTTGGCGACGATGATCAGCTCTGGGCACAGCCGGCGGGCACGGACCATCGGCATGGCGCTGTGCACCCCGAAGACCCGTGCCTCGTAGGAGGCGGCGGCCACGACCCCGCGGCCGCCCGCGCCACCGACGACCACCGGTTTGCCCCGCAGAGAGGGGTCGTCGCGTTGTTCGACCGAGGCGTAGAACGCGTCCATGTCGACGTGAAGGATCGGTTCGGGGTGCCGTTGCACCGCCATCACCGCACCTCCTCGACGTCGACCGATGCCACCCGATGGGTCGACGATGGGTCGAACGATGGGTCGAACTGCTGTTCGCTGCAGCGTACTGGTGACGATCGACGGTTCGTCCCGGCGATCCCGGATGCGTAGCCTCCGCGCACGCCCCGAGCTTCGAGCACCCCTTGCCCGTCACCACGACACCCGACCACGTCGCGGTCGCCGTGCCGTCCATCGACGGTGCCGCGACACGTTGGCGCGATCAGCTCGGCGGCGCGTGGGCGGCACCGCGCATGGACGACGGTCCGGACTTCCGCACCCAGCAGCTGCGGTTCGCGAACCACGCCAAGCTGGAGTTGCTCGAGCCGACCACCGACGACGGGTTCGCCGCCGGGTTCCTGCGCCGGTTCGGTGCCCGGGTCCACCACGTGACGCTGAAGGTGCCCGACCTGCTGCCTGCGGTCGACCAGGTCCGGGACGCGGGCTACGACGTCGTCGATGTCAGCACCGAGCTCGATATCTGGCACGAGGCGTTCCTCCGCCCGTCGCAGGTCGGCGGCATCATCGTCCAGCTGGCCTGGTCGGGCGTGAACGATGCGCAGTGGTTGGAAGCGATGGGTGCACAGGCTGAGACGATCGGCGACGATGCCGCTGAACTCCTCGGACCGACGCTGTTCCATCCGGACCTTCAGGCGTGCGCGCAGGTCTGGTCGGTCCTCGGCGGGACGGTCGAGGCGGCCGCGTCATCCATCACCGTGTCTTGGCCGGAGTCACCGCTGACGGTGCGGGTCGAGCAGAGCGAGCACCCGGCCGATCCCGTGCTCCGGTTCCGTAGCGCCCCCGGTCTTCCCGCCGATCCGCAGGTCGGTCCGGCGGTCGTCGCGCAGCCGGCGTCGTGAGCCGCTGAGACCGGCGCGCCATCGACCTCGGCCGCGATCGAGCATGGTCGAGCTACGGTTGCGTCATGGACACCATCTCCGGGCTACGCACGACGGTGACGCCACTGCTCGACGACGCGGGCGTCCGGTTCTCCTATCTGTTCGGGTCTCGGGCCGGCGGACGAGCGACCGAAGAGAGCGACGTCGACATCGCCGTCGCGTTCGATCCGTCGACCACGCCAGAGGCGCGTGCCGATCGACTGCTGCGGCTCGGTGTCCGCCTGGAACGTGCGCTGCAGACTCCGGTCGACCTGGTGGATCTCGCCGACGCGCCCCTGCGGCTGGCGGGACGGATCGTGACCGAACGCATCGTCCTGACCGGTCACGACGAACCTGATCGCGTCAGCTTCGAGGAGCAGGTCCTGCCCCGCTACTTCGACGTGCGCTACCACGCCGACCGCTTGGATCGCCTGCTGCTCGACGAGATGGCGTCAGGGCGCCGATGACGGTCGACGCCGAGCGCCTCCGCAGCCTGCTCGATCGCCTCCGTGGCACGGAGACGGAACTGCGTCGGCTGCGGTCGTTGGGAGCGGACGCCCTGCGTGACGACACCGATCGGATGAACTCCGTCAAGTACCTGTTCGTCGTCGCCGCAGAGATCGCGATCAACACGGGTCAGCACGTGATCGCGGCGGAGGCCCTCGATGCTCCGGGCACGTTCGCCGAGGTGTTCCAGGTCCTCGGGGCCGCCGGGTGGCTGCCCACCGATCTGGCAGAGACCATCGGTGACATCGCCAGGTTCCGGAATCTCATGGTGCATGGCTACACCGATGTCGACGATGAACGTGTGCTCCAGATCCTCGGTGGTCGACTGGACGATCTGGCGACGTTCCGCCAGCACATCGCGGGCAACCTCTGACGCAGGATCGGTGCGACTCGGCACGGTCCGGACCTGATCAGCGCAGACCGGCGATCTCCACGGCCTGCGTCAACGTCGAGGCAACCGGGAAACCCGTGGCTTCCAGCTGTCCGCGCGGATGCGCACCACCGTCGTACAGGACGCACGGCGCACCGACGTGTGTCGCCGCCGCCGCGGCGTCGTCCAGCGCGTCACCGATCACCAGGACCTGGTCCGCATCCGTGGCGGGGTCGGCGATGACCACGGCGAGGTGCGCCTCGAGGTAGGGCGCCTTGGTCCCGCCGCCGGCACCCCGGACCCCGTCGATCCTGGCGAACCGGTCCGCGATCCCGAAGCGGATCACCAACGGCACCAGATCGTCGTGGCGGTACATCGACAGCAGCGACTGCGTCTGCCCGCGACCCTCCACTTCGTTCAGCACCACCTCGGCGTCACTGGCCAGTCCTGCATGTGCCAGCGCGGCGGCGTACGCGTCATGGAAGACGTCGTCGACGCGTCGCCATTCCTCCGGGTCGATCGGTCGACCGAAGACGCACTCGTAGAAGACCTGGACCGGACGGGTGTACAGGCGCTGGTAGGTCGCGATGTCCACCGGCGGGATGCCGACGTCGTCGAGCACGGCGTTGAGGCCGTCGACGACCACATGGTGGTCGTCGCACAGCGTGCCGTTCCAGTCCCACACGACGTGGCGCATCAGGACCGACTCACCGCGTTGACGAAGATGGGTCGCGGATCAGGGCTCACGACGCGGGCCTCGCGATGCTCGGCGCACGCCTGCTCGATCACGGTGAAGTGCTCGACCGTGGCTTCGGACCCGCCACGTGGCGCGACGAACGCACGGCGAGCCAGTTCCTCGTCGCCCGCACCGGACGCCTGCCGCCGCAGGTCCGCGAGCCACAATCTTGAACCAGACGAGTGCTCGCTCCTCGCGGCGCGCGTTCCACCCGGAGCGCTTCCGCGGAGGCGGCCCCAACCGCGCGGCTTGGGTGGTCGTCGCCCGCGCATCCGAAGGCTGGTCGTGATCGAGCCTGTCGGTGTCCATGGTTCTCCGCCTGGGACCGGCGATCGACAACGTCGAACGATCGGCAGCTTCGGACAACGCCTGCCTACCCCGCAACGTTGTGCGACGACCCGAGGGCGACGCCGACCGACCGGAGGCTACCGCCCCGTGCCGATCCTCCATGGCGGCGACGGCGCAACATTCGGGACAAAGGTCCTAGGCGTATCGCGGCACCGCCCTATCACGATGTCACCGCACTCGGTAGGGTGATTCTTGCGGGCACAACCGCCGGCCGAAGGGTCCTCGGGGGAGGCGGCTCTTGCACCGCGTGCAAGGGGGACGGCATAGCCGGGATACGACAACGTCGGGAGCACGGCACCTATCGGGGTGCCGACCGACGTGGTTCTGTCGACCGCCCAGCGTCCGAACCGGAGCGCTCCTGGATGGTTGCGGGCCTGCTGTTGTGTCTGCTGGTGTTCGGGCTGGCGTGGCTGCTCGTGGAGGGCGACATCGCCGTCGTCGGGGCGGGAGCACTGTCCGCCGCGCTCGTGCTGTCGGTCGTGCTGGCGGTCACGGCGCAGCTGTACTGGCGGACGACAGGTGAAGCTGCCGGCTGCATTGCCAGCACGGGAGCGTGGCTGCTGGCAGCCATCTGCATGGGGAAACTCCTCGACCTCGGGACGAGTGGGCCGTCGTCCGCCGTCGTCTGGTTGCTCTCGCTGCACGCCGCCGCATGGTTCGCCCGCGCCTGCATCGGGCCGGATATCGACGCGCGTCAGCGTCCCGGCAGCCAACTGCTCCTCGCCGTCACCGTCTCTGTCGCCGTAGGCGGCGTGTTACACCTCCTGTTGTCCCGATCGGGCGTGACCCTCACGACCACGGGCGCCCACGACGTCGCCGCTGCTGGCGCGTGGGCGACCGTCGCGGTCCTGGGACTCGCCCGCTCTCTACGGGGCGGGTCGCCGCTCATCGGTGGGATCGCCTGGATGGCGACCGCGTTGGCGCTCTCTTCCGGCGCCAGCTACCTGACGCTGGAGGCGTCCGGAACATGGATGCCCCTGGCGGCCGGGCTTGCGGTGTGCGGCCTGTTGGTCGCCACCGGGAGCACGACGTACGGATTGTCGCGGCGGGCGACCGCACGGCGGGACAGCCTGCATCTGGCGACGATCGAGCACCGGCAGCGGGACCTCGACCAGTCCCGCGAGCTGGAGGAGCACGCGCACGAGGTGCGGACCGCGCTGTTGGCCATCGAAGGCGCGACGCTGACCCTGCAGCGACATCAGCAACGGCTGGATGTCGACCAGCGCCACCACCTCGATGAAGCCGTGGGGGCAGGGATCCGGCACCTCCGCGAGCTGGTCACCGCCGATCCGTCCACGACCGAACCCGTGCCGCTGTTCGACGTCGCCGAGCATCAGGCTGCGCTGGCCCGCTCACGCGGGATGTCGGTGCATGTCACCGGCGATCGCACCATCCGGGCCGCCACGAAACGCAAGGCGCTGACCCAGGCCGTGAACAACCTGCTCACCAATGCCGAGCGGCACGCCACGACGGGCGGCTCCGTCGAGGTCGTCGTGACCGTCGGAACCAGCGGCGACACCGCATGGCTCCGGGTCGCCGACGACGGACCGGGCATCGCCGCCTCGGATCGGGAACAGGTCTTCGAACGTGGCTATCAGGCGGACCGTCATGGCAAGGGTGACGGGCTGGGCCTCTACCTCTCGCGCGAGCTGCTGCGTCAGCAGGGGGGCGACCTGACCGTCGACTCGGCATTCGACGGCGGGGCGACGTTCGTTGTCTACCTACCGATCGTTCGGGTCGGCGTCGATATTCCGGACGATGGCACCGCGCTCGTGTTCGACGAAGCACAGGACGGAGGTGAGATCGTCCAAGCGGCCGGACGGAGCGCCGTCGACACCCAGCATCGTGCCCCCTCCCCTGCTGTCCGGAGTGTCGTCGAGCACGATCGTGATGTCGGCGGGGATGCGTGGCGCAGTCGGGGTGATGATGGCGATGTCGAAGGGCGAACCCGGGACCTCGGCGACGTCGTCGAGGATGACGGTGACGTCGGCGTACGACTCCAACAACGAGCGCAGGCTGTCGGCAAGCAGCAGCGGCGCCGCAGCCAGGGCGACACGGAGCTTGGAGGAGGGGGTCGACGTCACACCTCACTGTAAGACTTCTCTCTGT
>JBDNIX010000246.1:0-2863 GCA_041688045.1 Nitriliruptoraceae bacterium | reverse complement strand
CTGTTGCTCGTCCTGCAGGTGACGTTCACCGACGCCGACGCGATCGTGCGGGCAGCCGAGCGCATCGATGCGCCGATGGCGCTCTGGGCCTTCCCGGAGGAGCGCACCGGTGGACGGCTGCGCATCAACTCCTTCTGTGGCATCAACCTCGCCGGCCATGCCTTGACCGACGCCGGTCACACCTACGATTACGTCTACCGCAGCGCCGCCGATCCGCAGGCTCTGGAGGAGATCCAGGCGATCCTCGACGGGAGGGAGCGCACGACGACGTCATGGGTCGCGGCGCCGGATCTGTCGGCGTTGTCCCAGGATGTGGTCGCCGCGGCGACGGCAGCGCGGGATCACCTTCGTGCGTCACGTATCGGGCTATTCGGCGATCATCCGGTGGGCTTCCACCCGTGCCGCTACGACCCGGACACGCTCGATGCGACGGTGGGCATCGGGGTCGATCGTGTGGAACTCGACGAGTTGTTCGCGGCGGCCAAGAACGTGCTCTCGGACGAACGCGCAGCCGTCCGTGCTCGGGTGGACGCGGCGTTGGCGGGCACCGACGACGTCGACCAGGAAGCACTCGGGAAAACGCTCGACACGTACGTGACCTTGCGATCCATGGCCGACGACCGTGGCTGGAGCGGTGTCGCGGTGCGCTGCTGGCCGGAGATGTTCACCGATCATGGCGGAGCCGCATGCGCGGCGATGGCGATGCTGACCGACGAGCACGTACCCGCGGCATGTGAACGCGATGTGTACGGAAACGTCACCGAGGTGGCGCTCTCCACCCTGGCCGACGGTGCGCCGGCGTTCATCGCGGATCTCGTGGACCTGGATCGCGACTCGGGAACCGGGGTGCTGTGGCACTGCGGTCTGGCGCCGCTGTCGATGGCAGATCCGGACGCCCAACCGCAGGCGGGCCTGCACTCGAACCGCCAGAAGCCGTTGGTGCACGAGTTCCCGCTCAAGCCGGGGCGCATCACGATCTCCCGACTTCACCAGACCCCGGACGGGCTTGCCCTGGTGATCGCCGGCGGTGAAATGGTGCAGGCGCCGCCGAGCTTCTCGGGAACGTCCGGGGTGTGCCGGTTCGACCGAGACGCGGACGGAATGCTGGCCGCGATCATGGACCATGGGTTGGAGCACCACTACGCGTTCGTATACGCCGATGTCCGCGCGGAGCTGCGGGCGCTCGCTGGGCTGTGGGGCCTCAAGGTGCTGGAGATCGCCTGACGTCGGATCAAGGTCGATCGGATCCGTTCTCCACGGGTGATCGGGACCGTTGGCGGATGACCGTGGCCGCGATGGTAAGGACGGTGATGGGAACAACGAACCAGGTGATGGAGGTACCGAGCTGGCTGGTCACGGCGTGGTCGGCGGCATCGAGGATCAGGTAGCCGGTATACGCGGCGTAGAAGCCGAGGAACACGGCGGCTTCCCACCGGGCGATCGTGTACCCGGTGAAGAAGATCGGCAACGCCGCGATCGCGACGGCGATCATGACGGGGATATCGAAGCTCAGCGCACCGTCGGTCACGGGGATGCCGTCCGGCGCAACGACGCCGCCGAGTCCGAGCACGGCCAGCAGGTTGAAGATGCAGCTACCGATGACGTTGCCGACCGCAATGTCTCGCTGGCCGCGGACCGTGGCCAGCACAGACGTCGCCACCTCCGGCAGGGACGTCCCGGCCGCGACGATGGTCAGGCCGATGACCAGCTCGCTGACGCCGAGGGCGGTCGCGGTCGACACTGCGGCGTCGACCAGCCATCGTGCCCCCAGGACCAGTAGACCCAGCCCGACCAGCACCAGGACGATGTCGAGGACGGGTCGTCGGCGGGCGGGCGGCGTGTCGAAGGCTCCGGTGTATTCCTCGATGACTGCGGCGCTCTCACGACGACTCTGGCGGATCAGAAACACCGTGTAGGCGATGATGCCGACAAAGAGCACCGCACCGTCGATCCAGCCGATCCGGCCGTCAAGCGCCATGACCAGGGCCACGATCGAGGCTCCGATGAGCAACGGGACGTCGAAACGGACCAACTGCTGAGCTGCCACCAACGGGGCGACCAGTGCGGACACCCCCAGGATGAACAGCACGTTGAAGATGTTGCTGCCCACGACGTTGCCGAGCGCGACCTCCGCCTGTCCGACGTAGGCGGAACCGACCGTCACGGCCATTTCCGGGGCGCTCGTGCCGAACGCTACGACGGTCAAACCGACGACGAGTGGCGTGATGCCCGCGGCGACCGCCAGGCGGGACGCGCCACGCACCAGCAGCTCCGCTCCGCCCACCAGCAGCACGCCGCCGAGGACAAAGAGCAGCACCGGGTTGGACATCACGCCCCCTCCACCGACCGCGGGCGATGCCCCGACGAACGGTACGCCCTCCATATCCCCGGCACGGCACCTGCAGCGCCGACCGTAGCCCGTCCCGCTCTTCACATTGGAGATCAGAACCTGACGGAGGCGTGCCGCGGCGACCGGAGCGGTCTGCCCGCCGGCTTTCAGCGTGGTGACATCCTTTGGGCAGAGACGCAGTGCCGGCCTCGCGACCAGAACAGGGCCACCGGCGGCATGCGCCGTCATCCACTTACGGATTCGATCGTCGGCGTTGCCTGCCGTGGCTCCTACGCTCTCTGACACTCCTCCACGATCCGTGTTGCTGAGGTGCCGGCGCGCGCCCGGCTGGCGGCAGAAAGAATGCCCCACCCTTTACCACAGTTGGCGATGGGTGAGGGTACGGGCTCGGCCGACTGGGAGTGTAGCTCGCGGTGCGTCATCAGGGCCGCAGCTCGGCGGCCAGGGCGTCGTCGAGGAGAGTGTTGCCCCTGATGTATTCGGTGAGGGCGGGATCGTTGAGAACCTTCCGGG
>JBDNIX010000245.1:0-3175 GCA_041688045.1 Nitriliruptoraceae bacterium | reverse complement strand
CGTTTCCGGACCCTCCGGTCCACCGCCTTCAGCGACCCCCGGTCCTACTTCCACCGCTTCTCGTCGCTGAGCGACGACGAAGCCGACGAGGTGGCCACCGACATCTGGGAACGCATCAACGGTCGCAACCTGGCGGCGAACGTGTTGCCGACCCGGTCACGCGCGGACCTCATCCTGCACAAGGGTCCGGACCACGGCGTGCGGACGGTCCATCTGCGCAAGATCTGACCCTCCGGCACATCAGCCGGGGAGGTCGGTGCCGGGTCGTTGCGTCGTGGCGCCGGGCATCACCCGCGCAGGTGGTTCGCCGACGGGCCGCCAGGTCGCCAGGATCGCACGGATGGCGGTCACGACCGCCACGGGCTGATCGAGGATCAGGTGGTGGTAGGCCTCAGGGACCTCCACGAACGGGATCCCTGCCACGGCCGCCGGCGATCCGGCGAGCAGTTCCGCCATGTAGGCACGGACGTCCTGGTCCACGACGTCGGAGCGGGCGCCGTTGACGATGGCGATGCGGCAGGATGCCGCCGCCAACACGTGGCCGTACTCCCCCGCCGACGCCGGACCTTCACGGCTGGTGAACACCGCCGGGTCGAACTTCCAGACCCAGCCGTCGGAGGTCCGGTGCAGGCTTCGACGTGCGATGTGATCCACCAACCACCCGTTGTCGCAGGGCTGTGGTGGGACGAGGTGGAAGTGCTCGACGGCGGTTTCCAGGTCCGGATAGGTCTTGGGCGCGCGAAACATGCGGCCGCCACGACCTTCGCGGGATTCCGGGTCCGGGCGGCGAATGGGTGCGTCCAAGAGGATTGCGCCGTCCAGCGCTGCGCCGTGTCGTGCGGCGGTCACCACGGTCACGAACCCGCCCATGGAGTGGCCGACCACGACCGGCGGCTGACCGGATCCACCCGCGGACGCGGCCGCCAGCACTTCCTCCGCCCAGAGCTCGGCGCGGTAGACCTCGCGGCGATCGCTGTCACCGTGACCGCTGAGATCGACCGCCACGACCCGGTGGTGCTCCGCCAGCAACGGGGCGATCGCCTGCCACCATCCGGCGTGTGCGGCCCCACCGTGCACCAGCACCATTGTCGGCGCCGCAGCATCTCCCCAGGCGAGGTAGGCGATCTCCGCTCCGTCGACGGTGACACGCCCCTCATCGACCGTCAGTGACAGGCCGTGGGTGAACCATGCAGGGGCGATGTCGACGGGCACGATCTGTCCTCGGATGCTACGGATCGTCGGGTCGGGCGAGCCTAGCCGTCACGGATCGGCGCGTTCGGTGAACCGACCGTTCGTCCGGTAGCGTGGCCGAGCGGGTCCGGCGACGGTTGCCGCTGGTGCCCGACCTCTCGCCCGTGGTCCTCCCGGGCACTCCGCAGGAGCCGTGATGACCGACACCGCCGTGCGGTTCGGACCCCGCGAGACGGGGTTGCTCGCGCTGCTCGCGTCCATGTGGGGATTCTCGTTCCTGTTCATCGAGGTGGCGCTGGAGGCCGTCGCACCGATCTGGATCGTGGTGGCCCGAACCTCGATCGGAGCCATCGCCCTGCTGATCGTCCTGACGATGCGCGGCGCCAAACTCCCGCCTGACGTCACGACCTGGGGGCACCTGGCGCTGCTCGGCGTCATCAACAACGCCATTCCCTGGACGGCGGTCGCCTACGCGCAGCAGTACCTCGAATCGGGTCAGACGGCACTGCTCATGGCCATGGTTCCGACCAGCACGCTGCTGATCTCGGTCACCATCCGGCTCGAGCGGCTCAACGGGCTCAAGATCGCGGGACTGCTGGTCGCCCTGGCCGGCGTGGGACTCATGGTCGCAGAGGATCTGAGCAACCCCGGCCGACTCGTCGCGATGCTCGTGGTCATCAGTGCAACCGTCCTGTACGCCATCGGCTCGGTGTACGCAAAGCGCAACGTTTCGGGGCGCGTCCCGCCACTGACGCTGGCCACCGGTCAGGTGATGAGCGCGGCGATCCTGTGGCTACCGATCGGGTTCCTGGTCGCGGCGCCCCCTGGAGCCGACGCGCTGACGTGGCCAATCATGCTGTCCCTCGTCTCCCTGGGAGCCCTCGGCACGGGGTTCGCCTTCCTGATCTTCTACATGCTCATCGAACGCGTCGGGGCCACCAACACCACCATGGTCACCTACCTGGTGCCGGTCGTCGCCGTCATCGCGGGCATCGTCATCCTGGGTGAGCGACTCAGCCCGCTGGTGCTCGCCGGTGGAGCACTGGTCGGATGCGGGATCTGGCTGACACAACGCGGATCACCACGCGCGCCGGCCGAAGCGCTGTCGCGGACCCATCGCTGAAAGCGGGCAGACGCTTGTCGGATCTCCCCCGTCTCCGCCGCCTCCAGCGCCTCTGGCTGATCTTCGTCGTCGTCCTTGTGGTCATCGGCGGCAGCCTGGCCGTCCTGGACATCCCCACGACATCCCTGCCGGCGGCGCTGCCGATCGCGTTGGCCGCCGCGGCGGGAGCGGCGGCGCTGATCGCGGTGCTGGCCATCGATCGGACATTCGCGGCGGCGCCACCCCCGGATGACCGGCGGGCGTTGGCAGAGTACGAGATGCGTCAGGCGCTGCAGTTCGCCGTGAGCTTCGCGCCGGCCCTACTGGGATTCGTGTTGGCGGCCATGCTCGGCACACGAGCGGCCGCAGTGACCGGGCTGGTCTTCGCCCTTGTGGCCCTCTGGCTCGCCCGCCCGTCACGTCGTCGCCTCGAAGGCATCGAGCGCATCTGGCAGGACGCCGGGAGTCGGGTCTCGGCGCTCCGCGCGGCTTCGAACCCACCCCGCGATCCACATGATGGCTCGATCACCGACGATCCCGACAGCGGCGGGTGACGAAGTTCACCCGACACTCCAACAGCATCACGAGACCCAGCAACAGCTTCACCGGACCCACCGGCACGAGACAACGCGCACGACATGAGGAGCAACCCCGTGGCCACCGACTACGACGCCATCCTGCTCGTGTCCTTCGGCGGACCCGAAGGCCCCGACGACGTCATCCCGTTCATGGAGAACGTCACCCGCGGACGCAACATCCCGCGCGAACGGCTCGAAGAGGTCAGCGGGCACTACGTACAAGTCGGTGGTCGGTCGCCGATCAACGATCAGAACCGCGCCCTGCAGGCCGCTCTCGCGTCCCTGCTGGCGAGCGAAGGTCCGG
>JBDNIX010000244.1:0-16740 GCA_041688045.1 Nitriliruptoraceae bacterium | reverse complement strand
GTGCCCCGACACACGCACCACCGCCGCCGCTCAGACCTCCAGGAGTTCGTGTTCCTTCTGTTCGAGTGCCTTGTCGATCTTCGCGACGTGCGCGGCCGTGAGTTCCTCGAGCTTCTTCTGGTACCGCTCCTGCTCGTCGGTTCCGACGTCGCCGTCGTCCTCCAGCTTCTGCATGGCGTCACGCGCGCTGCGGCGGACGTTGCGGATCGCGATCTTGCCGTCCTCCGCAGCCGTCTTGGCCATCTTGATGTAGTCGCGGCGCCGCTCCTCGGTCAGTTCCGGGAACACGCAGCGGATGATCCCTCCGTCGTTGGCCGGGTTCAGCCCGAGATCGGCGTCGCGGATCGCCTTTTCAATGCTGGACACGGAGCTCTTGTCGAAGGGATTGACGATCAGGATCCTCGGTTCCGGAACCGAGAAGTTGGCCAACTGCTGCAGCGGTGTGGGGCTGCCGTAGTACTCCACCAAGATCTTGTTCAGGATGGCCGGGTTGGCCCGCCCGGTCCGGATGCCCTGGAAGTCCTCGGACACCTTCTCGACCGCTTGGTCCATTCGGTACTTGGCATCGGAGAGGGTGTCGTCGAGGCTCATCTACTTCTCCTGGTCGCACGTGACAGAACATCGAGGATGACATACGCAGGCGTGGTCGGCACGGCCCGGCTCATGTGGAACTCTCAGGGATCGGTGTGGCACGCACCATGGTGCCGACCGGCTCACCCCGTACCACACGACGGATATTGCCCTCATGGAGAAGCTCGAAGACCACGATGGGCAATTTATTGTCCATGCACAGCGAGATGGCTGTGGCGTCCATGACCTTCAGGCCCTGGTTGAGCACCGCCAGGAAGTTGATTTCGTCATAGCGCGCCGCATCCGCGTGTTCCCGTGGATCCTTGTCGTAGACGCCGTCCACGCCGGTGCCCTTCAGGATCGCGTCAGCGTCGATCTCCAGCGCACGTTGCGCAGCGGCCGTGTCCGTCGTGAAATACGGAGCGCCGAGCCCGGCCGCAAAGATCACGACGCGGCCCTTCTCGAGGTGCCGGACCGCGCGACGACGGATATAGGGCTCGGCGATGGCCTGCATGTCGATGGCCGTCTGCACGCGGGTCTCGACCCCGGCCTTCTCGATCGCGTCCTGAAGAGCGAGGGCGTTGATGACGGTCGCGAGCATCCCCATGTGGTCGGCGCTGGACCGATCCATTCCAGCCGCCGACGGCGAGTTGCCGCGGAAGATGTTGCCGGCTCCGACCACCACGCCAACCTCGGTGCCGTCGCTGGCCTTCAGCTCGACGATCTCCTGCGCGACCTGCCGGACGATGGACGGGTCGATGCCACCCTTGACCGCAGGATCGGAGAAGGCTTCCCCGGAGAGCTTGAGCAGCACGCGCTTGAACGGAGCACGGACAGACACCGGGTTCATCCTCGTCGGGGGTGATGGGTCGCGGCGATGCTAGTCGCCACCCCCGGATCCGTAGTCAGCGCGGCGGCCCTGATCCGAAGGATCAGGCCCCTACCTCGCCGGCGGCGCGGAGCCGAAGGCGAGCACGCACGGCGGCCCTGATCCGAAGGATCAGGCTCCCACCTCGAACCGGGCGAAGCGGGCCACCTCGAGCTTCTCGCCGACCGTGGCCTGCACGTCGCTGATGGCCTGCGCGACGGTCTTGTCACCGTCGAGCACGAACGACTGGTCCAACAGGACCCAGTCCTCATAGACCTTCTTGACCTTGCCCTCGACGATCCGGTCGATGATGTTCTCGGGTTTGCCCTGCTCGATCGCCTCCTTGCGGGCGAATTCCTTCTCCTTGTCGAGCAGCGCCGAGTCGACCTGCTCTTCGGTGACGACCAGCGGATTGGAGGCAGCGATGTGCATGGCCAGGTCCTTGGCCAGCTTCTGGACCGCGTCGCTCTTGGCGACGAAGTCCGTCTCGCAGGACAGCTGCACCAGGACGCCGACCTTGGCGGGCATGCCGGGGCTGGGGGTGTGCAGGTAGGTGTGCACGAGCCCCTCCCCGGCCGTGCGGTCGGCGGCGCGGGCATCCATCTTGGCTCCCGTGCGCTCACGCACCAGTTCGGCGGCCTTGTCCATGTCGCCGTCGGCGTCCACGAGGGCCTGCTTACAGGCCATCATCGGTGCGTTGGTCAGTTGTCGAAGCTTCTTCACGTCGGCAGCAGCGATCGCCACGGTCGTCCTCCTGGGTGCACAGCGGGACCACATCGCGCGGTCCACGGCATGTGGTCGGGTGAAACGGACGCCCGGTGGCGGACACCCGTCCAAGCGGTGGTGAACTAGCCCTCGGCCGGAGCTTCGGCAGGGGCCGCATCCGATGCGTCCCCGGCGTCGGCAGCGGGCGCGTCAGCCGGCGGAGCGGAGTCGCCGGCGGCCTTGGTCGCCTTCTCCGCAGCCTGCTGGCGTTCGAGTTCGATTTCCCAGGCCGCCTTGGGCTCGGACACCTCGGCGCCTGCGGTGTCGGACTGCGTGGCCTGCAGGGCCTGGACGCGCAGTTCCTCGTCGGGCGAGCGCGACGCACGCAGCAGCAGACCGTCGGCGCAGGCGTCCGCGATGATGCGCGTCAGCAGAGCGGACGAGCGGATCGCGTCGTCGTTACCGGCGATCGGGTACTGCACGAGATCCGGGTCGCAGTTGGTGTCAAGGATGCTGATGACCGGGATGTTGAGCTTGTTGGCCTCGTCGACGGCGATCTTCTCGATGACGGTGTCGACCACCCAGACCGCATCGGGCAGCTTGCCCATTTCGCGGATGCCGCCGAGGTTGGTCTGAAGCTTGTCGTGCTCGCGACCGAGCTGCAGGACCTCCTTCTTGGGCAGGAGATCGAAGGTGCCGGACGACTCCATGGCCTCCAGTTCCTTCAGGCGCGCGATCCGCCCCTTGATGGTGGCGAAGTTCGTGAGCATGCCGCCCATCCACCGCTCGGTCACATAGGGCATACCCACGCGCTGCGACTGGTACTCAATGGTTTCCTGGGCCTGCTTCTTGGTGCCGACGAACAGCACCGTGCCGCCCTTGGCGACCAGGTCGCGGGTGAAGGTGTAGGCACGTTCGATGTGCCCCACGGTCTGACGGATATCGATGACGTGGATCCCGCTGCGCTCGCCGTAGATGTAGGAGCGCATCTTGGGGTTCCAACGACGGGTCTGGTGTCCGAAGTGGACGCCCGCTTCCAGCAGTTGTCGCATGCTGACGACGGCCATGGTGATACTCCTCGTGGTTCGGTTGGGCCTCCGCCCGCGTCAACCGGTGGTCACGATCGAGGCCGGGGTGCGACCTTCATCGACACGTGCCAACAGCCCACCTCACGGAGTACGCAAGGCACCGGGGCCGTCCGTCAACGGGCGTGTGGAATGGATGTGTGGAACAGGATTCTGCCACGGAAGACGTGACAGCAGACCCACCGATGCGGCGGGTCCGAAGGGACAGCGTACCGCGGTGGTCGCCTCGCCGTCCACCGCGGCCCCGGACGCGCCGGCGCGCCGAAGGGCCCGCGCGCCACACATGACCACACGATCCGGACGACTCAGACGACTCAGGGGACGGACTCCCGTTCGGTCTCCCAGAAGTCGGGCCCGTCGTTGTACGGACGTGACGACCCGCCGGCGTCCCGAAGTGGGCCCTCGGGCTCGATGGGAAGGTTCGTGACTGACTGTGAAAGCCGACGCAGTCCGGGTACCACGCCGCCATACAGGTAGGACACGGCCGAGCCGAAATGCAACGCCGGGCCGAATTGATCGGCGGCGATGGCCGAAAGACCGCCTCGCACCTCGGGAACGTCCTGGCCGGCAAGGAAGCGCCACGTCACCTCCCGCACGGCTTCGGTGTCCAGCACCGAGCTGTGGCCTCCGGGCAGCACGGTGTGGCGGGCGACGGGCGGAGCATCCGCATCCGGCCCCCGGTGCTCGAGCGTCGGATGGTCCTGTAGGGGGTTCGTCGGCGACCGGGCGTTGCCCGGCGCCACCACGACATCCCGCGATCCACCGATCGCCAGCACCTGGGTGCCCATGGCCAGGGGACCTGCAACGCCTCCGTCGACGGCCTCGACCCAAGCCTGGCCGTGGTCACGGATGAATCGGGACCCTGTCCGCAACTGATCGATGGCCGGCGCATCCAAAGGCAGGCGGTCCCGTTCGGTGGATCCATCCGCGTAGTCGATCCTGCCCCGGACGGCTTCGATGGCTGGACCGACGATCGGATGCTCGCGCAGGAACCTGGTCGCGCCAGCGGTGTCCGACCCGCGGTGGGGCGCGGCGATGGTCACCACGCGCCCGATCGACGGCAACGTCCGGTCGTACGGATCGTGCAGGTGCGACAGATAGTGCAGGACCACCACACCGCCCATGGAGTGACCGATCAGGTCGACCGCGCGACCGGGTTCACGGGCCTGCTGGGCGCGCAACTGTTCCGCAAGACGGCGCGCAGCCGGTTCCACGCCGTCCCAGGTGTCCGACGGCCCGTACGGCCGCTGGTCGCGACGCAGGTCCGCGGGGTCACCGGGCTCGTCCGTCCGGCCGGCATAGGAGAACAGGGTGACGCTCCGGGGGTCGTAGCCGAGGTGATCCGGATCGACCGGCATCCGTCCGGACGACGTCGCCAGGCCGTTGAGCAGGATCACGTGATTCGGGGAGGGCGGCACGGCGAACCCGGGGCGGTCGGCATCGGGACTGGGGTGTAGGCCCAGGCCTGCGAAGCGGTCAGCTTCCCAGGGCTCGTACGGCGTGACGACGTGTGCAACACCCCGCCATGCGCCGCCGCCGACCAACGACGGACGTGGCGTGCCCTGGTCCAGCAGACGCAGCGGATCGATGTAGACCACACCGCGCCGCGCACCGAGGTGCAGCCCACGGTCCCCGTCTCCATGGCCGTGCCCGCCGCTCGCCAGGGAGCCGATCCGCTGTCCCCGACGCACGCCCTCACCCCGGCGCACCGTGAGGTCCGTCAGAGGGCCATAGCTGGTGATGATGCCGTCCGCGTGGAGGATCGACACCCACACGGTGCCCGCGACGGGTCCCGCATGATGGACGGTCCCCTCGGCCGCCGCCGTCACGAACGCGCCGGGCACGAGGGACAGATCGATGCCGCGGTGTCCGGCCCCAAACGTGCTCGTCGGCCGGTCGAATCCCCGCACCACCTGGCCGGATCCAGGAAGTTCGTACCGGACGACGACGTCGCGAGCCGGGGCCCAGCCGACCGTGGGCGTCGGCGACGCCTCCGGTGGTGGCTCATAGATGGGCGAGCGGGAGTTCGACCGGTCCAGGGGCGTCTGGGCAGAAGCCGGCAGTCCGGTCAGACAGAGCAGCAGGACGGCGATCACCGCCAGCGCGGGGCCGCGCGACGCTGGCGCCATGATCACCGACGAGAGCGGACGGACCCGCTCGGAGTGCAGCGACACGTCGGCGACTCCTGTTTCGGGGACGCTGCACGGTACGGGCGGACCCCACGCCGGCGATCGGCCATCTGGCGTCTGGGGAAAACGCTCACCGTGAAGGTCCGCGTCACGTCCCGAGCAGGTCGGCCGTTCGCTCCAGGGCCAGGCGCACGGCCTCCTGGACCGGCCAACCCCGCGCCACCGCATAGATCGCGGCGACGTCGCCCGGCCCAAGAACCTCGGTGGCGGCTGCCATGATCTGGTCGTGGCGCTCAGCGGTGCTACCGCGCAACTCGACGGCCGTGCGCACGACCGCCGCCGCTCCGGCCAGCGTCACGGCAAGATGGTGGTTGCCCACCTCGCCGGCCAACAGGGCCAGGTCCTGCAGATCCTGCGGTAGGCCCACGAAGTCCAGACTGGAGACCGTCAGATCCAGACCGCGGGCCAGGTTCGTGCGATGGAGGCTCACCGCAGCCTCGACGTTTCCCAGCTGATGGGCGACCCGGGCGGCTCCCAAGCGTGCGAGGCAGGCACTCCATTCGTCACCGGCGGCCTGGAAGCCTCGCTCCGCCGAGTCCGCGGCCCGGGCCGCCGCCTCGAGGTTGCCGGCATGCCACTCCACCACCGCCGCGTGGTTCTCGACCGCCGCCAGCACCCACGACCGGGCTCTATCGGCATGGCGTCGTGCGACGGCCAGCTGCTCGGCGGCAGCCGCGTGGTCCCCGGCGGACGCGGCCAACCGTGCGAGCAGGCCATGGTCCTCCGGCAGGGTCGCCGGCCGTGACAGGTGCTCGGCGCCGCCGATCGCGGCCTGCAACTGGTCACGGGCGCGCGTCGGATCGTCAACCGCTGCTGCCAGTCGGGCAGCACCTCGATGCAGCTGCAGGCGCAGTACCGGATCCAACTCATCGGCCCGCGCCAGGGATTCGGCCAGCCAGCGGTCACCCTCGGACGCGTGCCCGAACTGCAGCCAGAACCACCACGCCGATGCGGCGACCCTCGCCGCGTCACGGCCGCCGCGTCGCAGGACGACCCGCAGGTTGTCCTGGTCGGCATGCAGACGATTCAGCCACCCGACCTGACCCGGTCCGGTCAACTCGGGTGCGGCCTGCTCGGCCAGGTCAGCGAAGCGCTCAGCGTGGCGGTCAGCCAGTTCGCGAGCCTTTCGATCGTCCAGGCGGGCGGCGGCGAAGGTGCGCACCGTCTCCAACAGATCGTGGCGCGCACGTCCGGTCGGACCGGTCCGTCCCTGCACGAGGGACTTCGACAACAGCGCGCCGAGCAGACCCACCACGTCTTCGGCCGGTAGGGAATCACCGGAGCACACGACCTCGGCATCATCGACGGTGAAGCCTCCCGCGAAGACCGACAGCCGGGTGATCAGGAGCTGCTCCCGGGCATCGAGCAGGTCATAGCTCCAGGCGATCGCGGCCTCCAGGGTGCGATGCCGTGCCGGCGACGACCGGCGGCCGTGTGCGAGCACCTTGAACCGATCGGTCAGCCGCTCCGCGAGCTCGTCCAGCGACAACACGTTCAGACGTGCAGCCGCGAGCTCCAACGCCAGCGGGATGCCGTCAAGTTCCCGGCACACCTGCGCGACCGTCGACGCATCGTCCGGGCTGAATTCGAGGTCGGACCGGGCCCACCGGGCCCGGACCTGCAGCAGCTGGGCGGCTTCCGATGCGAGGATCGCGGCCGGGCCGGCGTCCGGCGAGGCCAGTTCCAGGGACGGCACCCGCCAGGTGGCCTCACCCTCGACGTCCAAGGGCTCACGGCTGGTGGCGAGGATGCGCAGACGGGGGCATCGGCGGAGCAGTTCGGTGACCAGTTCCGCGCAGGCATCGATGAGATGTTCACAGTTGTCGAGCACCAGGAGCTGGCGGCCTTCGCCGAGACGGTCAGCAATGCGCTCGTAGCGCGGCGCGTCCTGGCTGGCGGGCAGGCCGAGCGCGTCCGCCACCGACCGCTCGACGAGCTCAGGGTCGCGTGTGGCGGCCACCTCGACCCACCAGGTCCCATCGGGGTAGCCGTCGACGACGTCGAATGCGGCCCGTACGGCCAACTGGGTCTTGCCGCACCCGCCCGCGCCGACCAGGGTGATCAGCCGGGCGTCCCCGGCCAGCCTGGCCGCGATCTCGCGGCGGGTGCCGACCCGCCCGACGAACGATCCCAACGGCATCGGAAGATTGCCGGGTGGCCCCTGCCGTCCGCTGCGTCCACGACCGGCCTCGTCGGTGTCAGCGGCTTTCACCACGGCAGCCGTGGGCACCGCCGGCGCATGGAGTCCAAGCCCGGGATCCTGATCGAGGACGCGCTGCTGGAGTTCACGCAGTTGTGGACCGGGTTCGATGCCCAGGCCATCCACGAGCGCAGCGCGGGCCTGCTGGTAGGCGGCCAGGGCGTCGGCCTGACGACCCGCGCGGTACAGCGCGACCAACCGCTGCGCGTGCAGGCGCTCACGGTGTGGGTGGGCGCCGGTCAGGCCTTCCAGTTCACCGACCACTTCATGATGCCGGCCGGACGTCAGCTCGACCTCGATGCGTTCTTCGACGGCGAGCAGGCGGTGCTCGAAGAGTCGGGCGGACGCCTCCCGGATGACCGGGCCGGCGTCGATCCCCTCGGCCACGTCGCCCCGCCAGCACGCCAGTGCCTCGAGGTAGAGCGTCGCGGCGCGGCGCAGGTCTCCGGAATCCCGCGCTCGGCGGGCCTGAGCGAGACGGCGATCGAACCGCCGCGCGTCGAGTTCCTCATCGACCACCAGGACGTAGCCGCCGGGGCTGCGCTCCAGACGCTCGGGGCCGAGGGTCCGGCGTAGTCGCGACAGGTAACTCTGCAGCGTGGCGGTCGCGGATGGCGGCGGGTCGGACCGCCACACCTCTTCGACCAGGCGTCCGGACGACATGGCCTCGCCACCGAGCGCCAGCGCCGCGACGAGCGTCCGCGGACGAGCCCCCCCGAGCGCAACGGGTAGTCCCCCGACGAATGCTTCGACGGGGCCGAGGACGCGCACCTCGAAGTCGCCTGTGGACACGTCGGCCTTTCCCAGGTGGGCCGGAGGGCCGATGACGGCACCGGTTGGCGCGGCATCAGACCAGAGGTTGCAGGTGTTCTGCAAGGTCGATGCAAGCGCATGCGGCCAGGGTTTGTCGTGGACGCCCGTGACAGGTCGACCACGGGTCGTACAGAGCGCCGCCGCGGCACGGTCGCGGTGGATCCGACACACTGAGAAGCGCAGGTCGTCACGTGCGGCGATCCTGCCGGCTGTCCGCAGGAGGCCACATGGTTTCGACGCTACTCGTCCGGGCCTCGGAAAGCGTCCGCCTCGCCCGGCTGGCGATGCGCAATCCCGCGGCACGACGGATCTCGCGCCGCTTCGTGGCCGGTGAGACGCTCGCGGAGGGCATCGCAGCCGCGCAGGAGTTGGCGGCACAGGGGCGGTCGGTGTCACTCGACCTCGTCGGGGAACACGTCACCGTCGACGATGATGCCGAAGCCGCCACCCGTGACTATGAAGCCACGATCACCGCGATGGCCGAGCACCACATCCCGAGCGGTGTCTCGATCAAACCCAGCCAGTTGGGCTCGCTCCTTGACGTCGATCGCGCACGCGCGCGCCTGACCGGATTGGCCGAGGCCGCGGGCGCCGCCGAACTGCACCTGACGTTGGACATGGAGGACTCCTCGACGACCGAGACCACCATCAAACTGGTCGAGGGACTCCACGCCGACGGGCATACCCATGTCGGCTGCGCCGTGCAGACCTACCTGCACCGCACCCCCGAGGACGTCGAACGGCTCAGCGAGTTGGGTGCCAGCCTGCGGCTGTGCAAGGGCGCCTACGCAGAACCCGAGACCGTCGCCCATCAGGACCGCAGGGCAATCGATGACGCCTACGCGAGGTGCGCCACCGCACTGCTGGAGCGCGGCACGTTCCCGCGCTTCGCGACCCACGATCACGTGCTCATCGGCCACATCCGCAGTGAGGCACGACGGATCGATCGCAGCACGGACGATTACGAATTCCAGATGCTCTACGGCGTGCGAACCGACGTGCAGCAACGCCTGGTGGACATCGGTGAAGGTCTGTGCCTGTACGTACCGTTCGGAGATGCCTGGTATGCCTATTTCGTGCGCCGGCTGGCGGAGCGGCCCGCGAACCTGTGGTTCCTCGTCCGCGCGATGCTGCCCTGACCGAGTCCGCGCGAACGCGACGCGGGGGCACCTCGACGACCACGACGACCACGACGACCACGACCACGACGACCACGCCGTTCCCCCGACACCGACGCAACGCTTGCAACGACCCGACGCCCTCGCGACAGGATGACGCCATGACGGTTCCGACGCCCACCAATGAACCCATCCGGACCTACGTTCCCGGAAGCGCCGAGCGCGCCGACCTGGCCGCCAAGGTCAAGGAGATGGCGGGACAGACAGCCGAACTGCCGATGCGGATCGGTAGCGACGACGTCCACTCCGGGGAGACGTTCACGCAGACGGCCCCGCACCGCCACGACCTCACACTGGCCGAGGTGCACGGTGCCCGTCGTGAAGACGTCGTCGCCGCGATCGAAGCGGCCGAAGCTGCACGACACGACTGGTCACGCTGGTCGTTCGAGGACCGCGCTGCGGTCTTCCTCCGTGCGGCTGACCTGCTGGCGGGGTCCTGGCGCGACGCGATCAACGCCGCCACCATTCTCGGACAATCCAAGTCGGTGCAGCAGGCGGAGATCGACGCAGCCTGCGAACTGATCGACTTCCTGCGGTTCAACGTCCAATTCGCGCAGGAGCTCATGGAGGACCAGCCCTACTCACCCCCCGGGATGTGGAACCGCATGGAACACCGTCCGCTGGACGGCTTCATCCTGGCGATCACCCCCTTCAATTTCACCGCCATCGCCGGCAACCTGCCGACCGCGCCGGCGATCGTGGGCAACACGGTCGTGTGGAAGCCGTCGGAAAAGCAGGCCCTGGCGGCGCACGTGACGATGCAGGTGCTGCGCCTCGCCGGTCTGCCGGACGGTGTGATCAACCTCGTCCATGGGGACGGCTCCCTGGCCGTCGAGGTGGCCACGAAGGACCCTCGGCTCGGCGGGATCCACTTCACCGGGTCACACGCGGTGCTGCGGTCCGTGATGCGTCGGGTCGGTCAGCAGATCGACGTCTTCCACGGCTTCCCCCGGGTCGTCGGCGAGTCCGGCGGCAAGGACTTCGTGCTCGCCCATCCGTCGTCCCCACCGGACGAACTGGCCGTCGCGCTGGCCCGCGGCGCCTTCGAGTACCAGGGCCAGAAGTGCTCCGCCGCCAGCCGCGCCTACGTGCCGCGCTCCCTGTGGCCGCAGGTGCAGGAGCGTCTGGCCGACATCGCCACCGAGATGGCTGGCTCGATGGGCGACGTGAACGACCTCAGCGTCTTCATGGGCGCGGTCATCGACAGCGCGTCGTTCGCCCGCCAACGCGACGCGATCGCCCAGGCCAGGACCAATGGCGTCGAGGTACTGGTCGGCGGCGGGACCGATGACCGCGACGGTTGGTTCGTCGAGCCGACGGTGCTCGTGACCGATGACCCCCACTACGACACGATGGGCCGCGAACTGTTCGGCCCGGTGCTGACCACGTTCGTCTACGAGGACGCCGACTGGGACGCCACCGTGGACCTGGTCGACACGACCAGTCCGTATGCCCTGACCGGTGCGATCTGGTCACAGGACCGGGCAGCCGGCCACCAGGCGCTCGACCGACTGCGAGATGCTGCCGGGAACGTCTACGTCAATGACAAGCCGACCGGCTCGGTCGTCGGTCAGCAGCCATTCGGTGGTGCACGCTCGTCGGGGACCAACGACAAGGCCGGCTCCAAGCTCAACATGGTTCGCTGGATCAGCGCCCGGTCGGTCAAGGAGACGTTCGACCCGCCGACGGACTGGCGCTACCCGCACCAGGGCTGAGGGTGACAAGGGGGCTCGGGGGCTACACGCCCATCGTCTCCACGAGCTTGGTCCGCAGGCTCAGGACCGCCTTCGTGTGGATCTGGCAGATGCGTGACTCGGTGACCCTCAACACATCGCCGATCTGCGACAGCGTCATGCCTTCGAAGTAGTAGAGCCCGAGCACGGTCTGCTCGCGCTCCGTGAGGCGCGTGAGCGTCTCGCGGAGCAGTTGCTTGGTCTCTTCGTCCTCGTACGACTCCTCGGGCAGCACCACGGTCAGGTCTTGCAGGGTGTCCACCAGCGAGATCCGGTCGCCGGCCACGTCCAGGGTCTCGTCCAGCGCGGCCATCGACGTCATCGACACACGGGTGAGCGTGTCGTGGAGCTCCTCGACGGTCCATTCGAGATGTGCCGCGATCTCCTCGTCCGTCGGCGTGCGTCGCAGGTCGGTCTGCAGGCGCTGCATGGCACTCTCGAGCAACCGTGCCTTGGCCCGGACGGATCGCGGGACCCAGTCGATCGACCGCAGCTCATCGATGATCGCGCCCTTGATGCGCGTCACGGCATAGGTCTCGAACTTGAAGCCTTTGGCCAGGTCGAACTTCTCGATGGCGTCCATGAGACCGAAGATGCCGTAGGAAACGAGGTCCGCATGCTCGACGTTCGCGGGCATGCCCACCGCGACCCGGCCGGCGACGTACTTGACCAGCGGGGCGTAGTTGATGATGAGCCGTTCGCGAACGTCAGAGTCGCGCGTGTCGCGGTAGCGCTCCCAGAGCGCTTGGACGTCGCGCTCCACCCCTGCCTCCGTCCCTCGTGCCGTTGCACGTCTGGATGCCTGCGTGCCAGTCCCGCTCGCCAGCGCCTGCATACTAGCCCTCTTCCCGGTTTGGACGAGCGGCCCGTGCCCGCGGATGCGCCAGCGTGTGCACCTCGCGGAGCCTGCCCCGTGACAGATGCGTGTAGCGCTGGGTCGTGGCAAGGGACGCGTGACCGAGCAGTTCCTGCACGACGCGGATGTCCGCACCACCTTCCAGCAGGTGCGTCGCGAACGAGTGGCGCAAGGTGTGCGGGGTGACGTGCCCGAGTCCGGCACGCATGGCGGCACGCTCGACGGCGGTCCGTGCGTCGCGGGGGCCCAGCCGATCGCCCCGCGTATTCAGCAGGACCGCATCGTCAGCCCGTCCGGAGGAGAGTTTCGGGCGGGACCGGCCCAGATAGTCCCGCAGCGTGTCGACCGCGGGCTCACCCAGAGGAACGATCCGCTCCTTCTGCCCCTTCCCGAGCAGACGGACCAGGCCCTGCGGCAGATCAAGCGCGGCGAGATCCAAACCGGTGACTTCGGAGACCCGGGCGCCCGATGCGTAGAGCAGCTCGAGCAGGGCCCGGTCCCGCAGCCCCACCGGAGTCTGTGCATCGGGTGCGCCGAGTAGGCGGTCGATCTCGTCGACCCTCAGCACCCGGGGAAGGTGGCGGCCCTGCTTGGGAGAACCGAGCAGGGCGGCAGGATCGACGTCGAGGATGCCGCGGCGGGACAGCAGCGAAAACCAGGAACGCGTCGTCGACGCCCGTCGTGCGACCGTGCTGCGGGCGTACCCGCGGTCCGTGAGGTCGGCGAGGTAGCGGCGCAGCGTCATCGGCTCGACCTCGGCTGGGTGCTCGATCCCCCAGTCGGTGCAGGTTCGGGCCAGGTCACGTGCGTCACGGCGGTAGGCGTCGACGGTATGCACCCCTCGGCCCCGTTCGAGTTTCAGATGGTCCACCCATACCTCGATGGCACCGGACCATGCCGGTGCGATCCCGCCGGTGGTTCCCGGTTCGTCGTGGTCAGGCACCCACAAAGGGTGGTCGGTGCCGTGGTTCGTGTCAAGCGCTGTGGCTGATGAGGGACAAACGTCCCATGTCGTGTTGGCTCAACTACGCCCTGTAGTCACAGGGTCCACATCACCCACGTCCGCCGGACGGGCCATGCCCGGGTGCGCGTCGCAGCCGGACACCGTCGGCGGCCTCCGCGACCTCGCCGTGGACCCGGGCGCGGGTCACCGATGCGAGCAGTCCACCGACCGGAAGCCCGGCCTGCCGGGCGAGGTCTTCGAGCCGCACCGCACGCGGCCACGAGGCTGCCAGCACGGCATGAACGGGCGCGGGAAGCGTGGAGACGGCCCCCGACGGTTGGCCCGTCGCTGCCCCGCCGCCCTGCACGTCGTTGCCCTGCGCTCGACCACCGACGGCGTCGAGCAGCTGCGACGGGGAGCAGCACGGCTCGGCCCCTTCCGCCAACAACCGATGCGGAGCCGCCGATCCCGCCGCCCGCACATCCCCGGGTACCGCCAGAACGGCACGTCCTCGTTCGGCGGCGGCACCGGCAGTCAGCAGCGCCCCCGACCGCTCACCGCCTTCGACCACCACGACCGCCGCGCTGAGCCCGGCGACGATCCGGTTCCGGGAGCGGATCTGGTGCGCCCGTGGGGGCTCGTGCGGCAGCGCCTCGCTCACGAGACTCCCCCCGTGGTCGAGGATGCGACCGAAGAGTCCGCCGACCCGCGCGTGCGGTCGGGGATACAGGATCGCGTGACCGCAACCGAGCACCACGGTTGTCCTTCCCGGACGCTCGATGGCCGCCTCGTGGGCCGCGGCATCGATCCCAACGGCCCCGCCCGAGACCACCCGGATCCCGGCATCCGCAACCGCCTCGGCCAGCCAGGCAGCGATGCCGGTGCCATAGCTGCTCGCCCGGCGGGCACCCACGAGCGCCACCCCCGACGCATGGCCCGGTGGCTGACCACGCCAGGCCAACCAGACCGGAGGATCCAGCTGCGGCCATCCTTCGGCCAGACCGTCGGGGTACGTCGGATCACCGATGAGGGCCACCCGAACACCGAGGTCGTGCCATGCCGTAAACAGTGGCCGCGCGGCCTCCGCCGTAGCGGCCGACGGCGCCCCCGCGAGGGCGGCGAGCTCGGCGGACGGTGGACGGGCTTGCTGGTCCCCGGGCTCGGTCGTTACCCCGGCCGAGCGGTCGTCGGAAGCTCCGGCCGTGGGGAGTTCCCGATCGCGACAGCGTCGGCGCAGTGCGTCCGGGTGGTGGCGGGGCTGCGCGCTCCAGGCCACGACCGCCGCGAGGTGGTCCGGATCGGTGCCGTCCGCGGCGACCCGACGGGCGTCCTTCCGCAGCATGCGCAGGGCCGCGGTCATCCGGCGGCCACCGGCATCGGCAGGCGGTAGGCGAGTGCTTCCTCGATGTGTTCGGCAGTCACCTGGTCGGCATCAGCCAGGTCGGCAATGGTGCGGGCGACCCGCAAGGAGCGGTCGAAAGCCCGCGCCGAGAGCGCGAGGCCGTCGATCGCCCGGGCCAATGTGGCCATCGCCCGATCAGAGCAACCTGCACGCAGTTGCTGATCGTCGGCGTCCCGGACGAGCACCCCCGCCCCCCACCGGTGCGCCGCATGTTGGCGGGCGCGCACGACCCGCGCCAAGACCGTCCCGGTGGACTCACCGTCCGCAGGTCCCGCCAGCTGGTCGCGGTCGACGGGCTGGACCTCGAGGTGCAGGTCGATGCGATCCAGGAGGGGACCGGACAGGCGCGAGCGGTACCGCTCAATGCGGTCGGGCCGGCACGTGCAGGCCCGTCGTGGATCGCCCAGGTGCCCGCAAGGGCAGGGATTGGTCGCCGCGACGAGCAGCACCCGCGAGGGATAGCGAACGCGAGACCGGGCCCGGATGATCGTCACCTCGCCACGCTCCAGGGGTTGGCGCAGCGCATCCAACACCCACCGGGGCGTCTCGAGCAGTTCATCGAGCAACAGCACGCCCTGGTGTGCGAGCGCCAACTCGCCCGGTCTGGCCACGCCGCTACCACCACCGACGAGCCCCGCCGACGAAATCGAGTGGTGCGGCTCACGGAGTGGAGGCGCCAGTGACAACGGCGCATCGGGAGGCCGCTCCCCCGCGATCGAGTGGATCGCCGCCACCTCCAGCGCCTGCTCCATCTCCAGCGGAGGCAGGAGGGAATGCAGCCGGCGCGCCAGCATCGTCTTCCCGCAGCCGGGAGGGCCCGCGAGCAGCAGATGGTGACCTCCGGCGGCCGCGATCTCCACCGCCCGCCGCGCCACGGGTTGCCCGCGGACGTCGCGCAGGTCCAGCGTGGGCGTCGCGACCTCTGACGGCGCCGGGTGGCTGGGTCGAGGCGTTCCGTCGCCCCGCAGGATGGCCACCACCTCGGTGAGGTCCCGTACGCCGATGACATCCAGCCCGGCGACCAGCGCCGCCTCACCCGCGGCAGCGTCCGCGACCATCAGACGATCGGCCAGCAGGTCCCGCGCACCGACCGCCGTCGGCAGCGTGCCCGGGACGGGCCGGACGCTACCGTCGAGCCCGACCTCACCGCAGGCCCACAGCCCGTCGAGGGACCGGGCCGGCACCTGTTCGGTCGCCGCCAGGACGCCGATCGCCAGGGCGAGGTCGAACCCCGTACCGATCTTGGGAAGGTCGGCCGGCGCGAGATTGACCACGACGCGTTCCTGTGGCCACTGAAGTCCACTGCGCTGGATCGCGGTGCGAATCCGGTCCTCCGCCTCGCGGACGGCGGTGTCGGGGAGGCCGACCAGACGCATGCCCGGCAGTCCCGTCGCGCGCGAGCATTCGATCCGCACCCGGTGCGGCGTCAGCCCGACCAGCGCCACGGCATGCAACAGCGCCAGCACTCCATGCGCCCCGCTCATGTTCGACCCTCCGAGGCCGCCGCCCGGCCTTCAAGAGCCGCCAGAGGCCGACCGCCCCCGCTCACAGGGCGTCAATCAGGTGTGTCAGCGTCGAGGTACGCCCCAGATCGACGGCGATCACGTCCAACCGGACCCGACGGAACGGCAGGCGGGCATCCCGGAGGAACGCGCCGGTGAGGGTCCGGATCTTCGCCCGCTTCTTCGGGGATACCGCCGCCACCGCCCCGCCGAACCGGTCGGCATCCCGACGGGTCTTGACCTCGCAGACCACGATGCATCCCGCGGCTTCGTCGACAGCGATGATGTCGAGTTCGCCGCGTAGTTCGCCCGCCGCCAACCGCCAGTTCCGGGCGACCACCGTCAGCCGGTCGTCGGTGACGAGGTGGCGGCAGGCCAGATCCTCGCCCACTTCCCCCAGCGTGCCGGACGACCCGTGGACCGCTCCGGTTCGCGGGTCGGCGAAGCCGGTCAGGTCCAGTTGGAGACGGTGCGTGGTGGTGTCCATGCCTCGACGCTACGTCCGCACCCGCCACGCCGGTCGGTGGACCAGTTCGAAGCTGTGGACAACGGTGCCTACACACCTATCCGCAAGGTCACCAGATGACGCTCACAGCACTCCGACAGCCCAGAGCACCGCCCCGCCGATCAGCACGACGGCGGCGACGAGCAGCCACACGTCGTTGCGCTTGTCGTCGCGGTACCGGCGGGTTGCAT
>JBDNIX010000243.1:0-2544 GCA_041688045.1 Nitriliruptoraceae bacterium | reverse complement strand
TCACTGCCACCGTGATGGTGGTGGAGACTCCGGTCCGGTGGCTCCGCTCGAGGGTCTGACCCCCAACTTGACTGACGCCGTAAGGCTGTCCTGTCTGTGAAGTGTCGATCCTCGCCGTGGAGCCACCGGTACCGGTGCCGAACCTGGCGATGTGACCTTATAGAGCCTGTTGCAGCAGACCCCTGGCAGTCTTGTCCGCGCCTGGTCCGGTGCCTCCGATGATGCGACCACCGGAGATCACATGAACAGGATGACAGACCCGCCCGTCCACGTCACGGGCGGGGTGGACACCCATGCCGATGTGCACGTCGCGGCGGCGGTGTGCTCGGCCAGCCACCGGCTGGTGGGCACCGCCGAGTTCGAGGTGACCCCGGCCGGCTACGTGCGGCTGCTGGCGTGGCTGCTGAGCTTCGGGCTGCTGGATGCTGTTGGGATCGAGGGCACCGGCTCCTACGGAGCAGGGCTGGCACGGTTCCTCACCGCGGAGGGGGTGGAGCTGGTCGAGGTTGACCGGCCAGACCGGGCGGCCCGTCGCCTGCATGGCAAGTCCGATCCGGTCGATGCCGAGGCGGCTGCACGCGCGGTGCTCTCCGGCCGTGCCACGGGCACTCCGAAGTCCAGTGACGGGATCATCGAGGCGATCCGGGTGCTGCAGGTGGTGTACCGCTCGGCGGTCAAGGATCGCACCGCAGCGACCAACCAGTTCCGCGCCCTGGTGGTGTCCGCCCCCGCCGACATCCGCGCCGATCTGCAGCAGCTGCCGTCGAAGCAGCGTTTTGAGCGGGCTCGGCGGTGGCGTGACCGTGACGGCGACGACACGGCAGCCCGTGCGACCCGCCAGGCGCTGCGTGAGCTCGCCCGCCGCCTTGACCTGCTCGACGAGCAGGCGACCCGGATCGAAGCCGAGCTCGACGTGCTGACCGAGCAGGCCGCTCCCGCGCTGCGTGACCTCGTCGGTGTCGGTGTGCACACCGCGGCCCGTCTGCTTGTCACGGTTGGAGACAACCCGCAGCGGCTCCACTCCGAGGCCGCGTTCGCGCACCTGTGCGGTGTCGCACCCATCCGGGCGTCCTCGGGCAAGACCAACCGCCACCGTCTCAACCGTGGCGGTGACCGGTCCGCCAACCATGCGCTGTGGCGCATCGTGATGGTCCGCCGCCTCTACGACGAGCGCACCCGCGCCTACGTCGCACGTCGCACCGCTGAGGGCCTGTCCGATCGTGAGATCACTCGCTGCCTCAAGCGCTACGTCGCCCGGGAGGTCCACCGGGCCCTGACCCGTCCGCTCGAGCTCGCACCCCGCGGCGCCGAGCTTCGCCGCTTGCGCACCGAAGCTGGTCTGCCGATGCGCATCGTGGCCGAGCACTTCGACATCCCCGTCCCGCGGCTCGGACGCATCGAGAGAAGCATCACCCGCGACCCCGACCTCCAGACCCGCATCCACGCCTGGCTGACCCAACCCAACACCGCCCAGATTGCGGCTTGACATCCATAGGAGCTTCACGTGGGGGTCAGTGGACCGATGAGTTCGTGTTCTATGTGGGGAAGGGATCCAGGCAGCGGCTTCTCATGCACGGACGTGAGGCCGATCTGGCGGTGGACTCGAGCTCCAGATCGGGCAAAGTTCGTCGTATCCGTGCGATCAGGGAGTCGGGGTACGAGCCTCGTGTGGATGTTGTTCGGCACGGTCTGGATGAGTCGCAGGCGCTGCTGGTCGAGGCGGCCCTTATCGATTCTCTTGACGGGTTGACCAACGCCGTTGAGGGCCATGGTGCCGAGCAGGGCCGTAAGCCGTTGTCCGAGTACGTCGCGCGCTATGGATCTTCCCCTGTCGTTGCAGACGTACCTGCGGTGGTGCTGATCCGGGTTGGCAGGTGGCGTGAGATGGTTGAGGAGATGGAGCCGGGGGTGTGGCGTCACGGTAACGGCCACCGGCCGGGTATCTCGCAGGAGGAGCTTCTCGACTCGGCCCGTGGTTGGTGGAAGATCAGCCCGACGAGCATTCAGCGTCGCGGCATCCGTCATGCTGTCGCCGTCTACGACGGCGTCACCCGGCTCGTCATGGAGATCGGCGACTGGACCCAGCGCGACGATGGCCGCCGAGCTTCACCGCAACTCCAGTTCTGGACGGTCCGATGTTCGACGCGTGGGTTGGGCCACTTGGCAAGCGTGTGACGTTCAGGGCTGCCGCCCGTAATCCCATCGTCTACTGGACGCCCCAGCCTCGTTCACCCCATCAGTAGGTCGTGCCCGGCCCTTGGCGCGGTTGCTCGACCTACGGCTCAACACCGACACACCGCCGTGAAGATGCGCGGGTCGTCGAGTGCGCCCATCCGCGCGCAACTGTGGCTAGGACTCGTCGCTAGGAGCGTGCCTCCGTAACGGCGAGTCGGCTCCTGCGATGGTTGGGTGGCTGCCAAGGTAGGGCGGGACCGATCGTGCCGGGGCGGCGGCAAGGTCGCGACCACCGATAGCAACGGTTGCGTGGGGTGGATTCCAGCCCGGCCAGGGCCGGTCTACGGGTGCTGCGGCGGTCCGCTGGTG
>JBDNIX010000242.1:0-12112 GCA_041688045.1 Nitriliruptoraceae bacterium | reverse complement strand
CCCAGGTTCGAATGTCGTGAGCCCGACGTCCATCAGGACGAAGGACGACCCCCAGACGAGCGCAATCACCGTCAGCAGGCCCCATTCGGTGCCGCCGAACGCATCCAGCATCGTCCCGGACGAGGTCGAGGGCAGGCGCTGGCGGCCCTCGCCGGCGACCGGGGGAGTGGGAGACATGGCAAGCTCGTCGCAAAGGGCCGGCACGCCGGCGATCGGATCGTCGAAATCCGCTGGTCACGTGGATCGGTGAGCGTGGTCACCCGCCGTCGTTCGGCTGACCGGACGCGTCGGTCAGCATACCGACGCGTCACACATCGGGACGCGCACCGCGGTGTTGGACGGCGAGGGCCCGGAGCGCTACAACCATCCGCGCGAGTCGGTGCATCGATCCGGGAGCAACCGTGCGGCTGAGAACCTGGCTGACCTTTTCGACCGGTGCGGCGGTGGGAGCGGGGGCTGTCTACATCCTGGACCCGGACCACGGCGCGCAACGCCGACGCGCCGCGCGCCAGCAGGCGCTGCAGCAGGCGCGAAGTGGCGCGGCCACGGCGCTGGTCGAGGGCCGCCGCCGAGGCGAGGAAGTGGTCACCGCCGCCCTGACGGGCTATCGCCATGCACGGGTGACCTCCGATGACCCGACAACCGGAGCGTGACGATGAATCTGGCACCCAGTCCCCGCGGGGAGAAGTTGCGCGACCAACTGCAGGACTTCCTCGACACCCGGATCCTGCCCAACGAGGCGACGTACCGGCAGCAGATCGAGGAATCCGGCGACCGTCATCACCATCCAGCGATTCTGCAGGAACTGGAGGACGAAGCGCGGTCGCGCGGGCTGTGGAACCTGTTCCTCCCCGACGAGGAGCATGGCGCCGGACTCAGCAACCTCGATTACGCCCACCTTGCGGAGATCACGGGGCGCTCGCCGCTGATGGCGCCGGTCGCGACCAACGGTGCGGCGCCGGACACGGGCAACATGGAGGTGCTGCACCTGTTCGGCACCCCGGAGCAGCAGGAGGAGTGGCTGCACCCGCTGTTGGAGGCCCGGATCCGGTCGGCCTTCTTCATGACCGAGCCTGCCGTGGCCTCCTCGGACGCGCGCAACATCCAGTCGCGTATCGTCCGCGACGGTGACGACTACGTCATCAATGGTCGCAAGTGGTGGTCGTCGGGCGCGGCCAGCGAACGGTGCAGGATCGGGATCTTCATGGGGGTGACCGACCCGGACGCCGAGCCCTACCGCCAACAGTCGATGATCCTGGTTCCGATGGACAGCCCGGGTGTGCGGGTGGTGCGGGAGCTGCCCGTCTTCGGTCACTTCGACGGCCACGGAGGGCACCCGGAGGTCGAGTTCGTCGATGTGCGCGTGCCTGCCTCGAATCTGCTGGCCAACGAGGGCGACGGCTTCATGATCGCGCAGGCACGGCTCGGCCCGGGCCGTATCCACCACTGCATGCGCCTGATCGGTATGGCCGAGCGCGCCTTCGACCTGATGTGTCAACGGGCGCTCGTCCGCGAACCTTTTGGCAGGCCGATTGCGCAGCAGGGGATGTTCCACCACTGGGTGGCCCAGGCGCGCGTGAAGATCGAACAGGCGCGTCTGTTGACCCTGAAGGCGGCGTATCTGATGGACACCGTCGGCAACAAGGGCGCGCGGATGGAGATTGCGGCCATCAAGATCGTCGCGCCGGAGATGGCCGGATGGGTCCTGGACAAGGCCATCCAGGTCCACGGTGGTGCCGGCGTCTCCGACGACACCCCGCTGGCCATGATGTGGGCCCACGCCCGCACCCTGCGACTGGCCGACGGACCCGACGAGGTCCACGAGATGGCCCTCGCGCGCCGCGAGATGAAGCAGTACCTGCCCGACGGGTAGCCCGACGGGAACCCGTTCGTACGGCGGCGAGTTGGTCCACACCGAACGGTTGTCGGGGCTGCTGCTGGCGACGACCCCGACCTGGTGACCACGGCCACACGGTTCATCGAGCGTCGATACCGGCCCGGAGTGCGGATCATCGAAGCCGGCCGGCGGGCAGGGTCGCTGCGTGAGGGTCTCGATCCGCTGCTCACGTGGGGTCGGCTGCACGGTCAGACGAGCCTCGAGGTTTTCGGCCAACATCACTGGATCCTGCCCGAGGGCTGTGAACGGCTGTACCGGGCGGACGTGGAAGCCATCCTCGCCGAGGTGCTGCTGCCGCCCGTTGAGGCCCCGGGGTGACCCGCGGCGATCGGTACCTTCGCGGCATGCCTTCCGCAACCGTGCGTGTCCGCTCGTTGGTGTCCGGGGCCGTCCTGGTGCTCGCGATCCAGCTGAGCGCCTGTGTTCCGAGTGACGATCCAGCCGATGATCCGGAGCCGGAAACCGACGCTCCGACGGCGGAGGAGCCCGATCCGGAGGACCCGGATGCCTCGGACGACGTGCCGGATGATGGCCCGGGTGGCGATCAGGACGACGACGATGCCGCACCTGTTCCAGAGCCGGATCCCCCGGCGAATCCAGATCTGTCGGTGGACGTCGCCCTGACGGAGGTGCACCGGATGACCTCGCCGGTCGCGGGGACCGTGGGACCGGACGGGACCCTGTACCTCGCCGAGCGGGCCGGCACGGTGCATCCGGTCAGCGGCGGCGAGCTCGGCGACCCGGTGGTGGACGTCTCTGAGCTGACCACCGTCGACAACGAGCGGGGGCTGCTCGGTATCGCCTTTGCCGACGATGGCACCCAGTTCTATGCCTCGTACACCGACCGATCCGGAGACAGCGTCCTGGCGGCCTACACCGTCGAGAACAACCGAATCGAGGGTGAGTCGCGACGCACCGTGATGACGGTCGCCCAGCCGTTCGGCAACCACAACGGCGGGGACGTGTCCGTCGGACCCGACGATCTCCTGTACTGGGGCCTCGGCGATGGTGGCGGTGGCGGTGATCCCGAAGCGAACGGCCAGGACCTGGGCACGCCGCTGGGTGTGCTGCTGCGGATCGATCCCGAAGCCGCCGATCCGTACGGCGTGCCGTCGGGCAATCCGTTCGTGGCAACGGACGGGGCCGCGCCAGAAGTCTGGGCCTACGGATTGCGCAACCCCTGGCGCTTCTCCTTCGATTCTGCGGCCGGCGACCTGTGGATCGCCGACGTGGGGCAGAATTCTCTGGAGGAGATCAATCGGATCCCGGCGGATGAGGCTGGGGCGAATTTCGGCTGGAACCTGATGGAGGGCACTCAGTCGTTCGCGGGGAACGAACCCGATGACCACGTCCCCCCGGTCCACACGTACGCCACCAGCTCCTCGAGGTGCGCGATCACCGGTGGCTACGTCTACCGCGGTGAGGCGATCCCCGAGTTGGTGGGCGCCTACCTCTTCAGCGACTTCTGCGAGGGCGATGTACGTGCGATCGTCGTGGACGATGACGGGTCGGTCACCGGCGAGACCAACCTGGACGTGAACGGGGGCAACGTGGTCTCGTTCGTCGAGGACGCGGACGGCGAGCTCCTGGTGCTCGACCTCGGTGGTGGCGTGTCGCAGATCGTCGCCGCCGAGTGACCCGCGTGGCCCGTGGGCTGGACGGGTGCCGGGCCGGCTGGGTGGTGGTGACGCTCCACGACGGGCGGGTAGGCGACGTCGAGGTGGTGGGCAGCATCGTCGAGGTATGCGACGGCGCCGGACCGTCGGTCGAAGCAGACCGCCAGGAGCCCATCGGGATCGACATGCCTATCGGCCTGGTCGACGCTCCCAGCCGTGACACGGATGTCGCGGCCCGGCTCCTGTTGCCCGGACGTGCGAGCAGCATCTTCAACGCGCTGCCGCGCGCCGTGGTGGACGCGTGGGTAGCGGGCGAACTGCCCGATCACGCCACGGCCAGTCGCCTGGCTCGTGACCGGACGGGCAAGGGGATCAGCCAGCAGGCCTGGCGGCTGGTGCCGAAGATCGCGGAACTCGACCGTGCCGTGCGTGACGGCGCGCCGCTGTTCGAGGTCCATCCGGAGGTGGCGTTCGCGGTCCTGGTCGGCGCGCCGCTGCCTCGGAAGCGGTCGTGGGCAGGCTTGACGACGCGCCGCGGACTGCTGCGTCGGCTCGGTATCGATCTGCCGGACCGCTTTCCGGGCGATGACGACTGCGCGCCCGATGACGTGGTGGATGCGGCCGTCTGCGCCTGGGTCGCGGACGGTCTGGCCGCGGGTGAACCGGTGCTCACGGTCCCCGATCGGCCGACTCAGCAGGACCGTGGTCGACCCGTCGCCAGCTATGCACGCCGCGACCCGGGCACACCGCGTTCGCGTCTGGTTGGCTGACCGGACCCATCGACTTGAGGAGCAGCACGGTGGAACTTGGAACGCTCGGGAACAGCGGCCTGGTGGTCTCGTCGTACGCCCTCGGCACGATGACCTTCGGCAAGGAGACGGCGGAAGCCGATGCCTGGGCGATCCTGGATCGGTTCGTCGCGGCCGGAGGCAACCTCATCGACATCGCCGACGTCTACGTCGGCGGAGAGAGCGAACGCATCGTCGGCCGGTGGTTGGCCGATCGGGGCGGGCACGACGACGTGGTGATCGCCACGAAGGGGCGGTTCCCGACCGGAGATGGGCCCAATGATCATGGTCTGTCTCGGGCGCATCTGTACCGGGCCGTCGACGCCAGCCTCGAGCGCTTACAGGTCGACCATATCGATCTCTACCAGGTGCACGCCTGGGATCCGCTGACTCCGGCAGAGGAGTGGCTGGCCACGCTGGATGACCTGGTGCGTTCCGGCAAGATCCGCTACGTGGGTGTGTCCAACCTGACCGGTTGGCAGCTGCAGCGTGTGGCGCTGTTGACGCGGCACTCCGGACGGAGCCCCGCGATCAGCCTGCAGCCGCAGTACAACCTGTTGACCCGAGAAATCGAATGGGAGCTGGTGCCCGTCTGTGAATTGGAGGGCATCGGCATGCTCCCCTGGTCGCCACTCGGAGGCGGCTGGTTGACCGGCAAGTATCGCCGCGACGAGCGCCCGACGGGCGCCACTCGACTGGGCGAGGACCCCGAACGTGGCGTCGAGGCCTATGACCGGAGGAACACCGACCGGACGTGGCAGATCCTGGACGTCGTGTCGGAGATCGCGGATGCGCACGGCGTGACCATGAGCCAGGTGGCGTTGGCCTGGGTGACGGCACAGCCCCAGGTCGACTCCACCATCCTCGGGGTACGGACACTCGAGCAGTTGGAGGACAACCTCGGCGCGGTCGACCTGGCGCTCACCGCCGAGGACGCGACGCGACTCGACGAGGTGAGCGCGCCCGTGGCGCCGTCCTACCCCTACGAGGCCTTCGGTCGGATGGTGTCAGGTCGACGCAACCTGCTGCGCTGACGGGGCGCGGTGTCAGACGACCAGCACCGCGATCGCACCCAGAGCGAGAGCCACACCAGCGGCCTGCAGCGCGGTCAGCCGTTCGTTCAGCAATTGGCTGGCGAGCAACAGCGCGACGACCGGGTAGAGCGACGACAGAAGGGACACCAGGCTCAGCAGCCCGGAACGCGTCGCCAGCAGGAACAGCATGTTGGCCCCCATGTCAGTGGCGCCGGATAGGGCAATCAACGGCCAATCGGACCGGGCGGGCGCGGAGCGGCGCACCACGGCCAGCAGCCCGAGCAGTGTCACGGTGCCCGCGATCCGGGCACCCAGCAGAGGCCAGAGCCCTGAATCCGCCGGTGTTGCGTCGAGGATGACAACGAAGAAGCCGAACAACGTCCCCGCGAGCAGGGCGATCATCGGCCCACCCGACCCGTAGGCACGTAGGGAGGCACCGGGCGACCATGCGACGAGGACGATGGACACGACGCCCGCGAGAACGCCCGCCATCTGCAGGGCAACCAGTTCCTCTCCGGTGACGACCACACCCCAGGTGACCGGAACGGCAACACCCAGGAGCGCCGAGATCGGCGAGATCACACCGACGGGGCCGACGGCCATGCTCCGCAGGTACAGCACCAGGCCGATGATGCCGACGGCTCCGGCCAGCCCACCCAGTAGGATCGCTCGCGACGTGGGCACCCCGGGAAGCAGGAGCAGGGCCACCACGAGCAGTGGTGCCCCGCTCAGCTGCATTCCCAGGGACACCACGATCGATGACGCGCGACGCGACGCGACCGCTCCGGCGACATCCGAGATCCCGAAGCTGAGGGCAGCCGACAACGCGAACAGCGCGGCCATGATGCGGACCTCCGAACGGCGCGACCCCGTGTTGTGGTGGCGGAACGCCGGAGCATAGGGTCCAGGGGCGGCGTGGCGATCCCCTAGATTGGGCCCCGGGGCCGGTAGCTCAGCTGGTCAGAGCACTCGACTCATAATCGAGGCGGCGCGGGTTCGATCCCCGCCCGGCCCACCGTGCCTCATGACGACGCGTTCGCGTGCAGGCGGTTCCAACTGGCGTGCGCTGTGCGCTGCTGAGCTCGTGACCGGTCGCACGTCGTTGTCATCCCGCTCCGGCGGCCCTACGTTCAGGCCCGCCCAGCGGTCGCCCCGGTGAACCGCATTGATTGATGTCCGTCTTCCCTGTCGAGGTCACCGTGCCAGATGCCGTCGGTATCGAGGCCGGAGTGGCCGTCGCGGCACACGTGGCGGCCGGGCTGGTGTTGATCGCGGGCGCGGCCAAGGTGATCCGTCCGACGGCGACCAGCGATGCGCTCGCCCTCACGCGAGTGCCTGCAGCGACACATCTGGTTCGGCTTCTCGGAGCAGGAGAGCTCGCCCTGGCACTGGTCGTCTTCGCCGTCGGTGGGAGGCTCGCCTTCGCCGGCCTGTCGCTGGCGTACGCGGGTTTCGTCGTCGTGGCCGCACGTCAGCAGCGTGCGGGTCGCGGATGCGGATGCTTCGGCGCGACGACGGCGACCGTCGGGCCCCTGCACCTGGTCACGGACGGCGTTGCAACGGTCATCGCGGCTGCCGCAGCCGTCCTGGCCGTGCCGTCGCTGCCGCAGATACTGCCTGTGGGCACGGTGGCCGCTGGCGTCTCGCTGCTGCTGGGGGTGACGGCGGTGGTGCTTGGACAGGCGTTGCTGACCTCACTGCCGGAGCTGTTGGCTGCACGGGCGCTCATGGCAACGGGGAACGACCGATGACCGTCGTCGTCGCCGCCCTGGTCGTTGTCGTGCTGCTGCTGAGCGTGCTCGTGGCGGGGTTGTTGCGCAGCCATGCCACGATCCTGCGTCAGCTGCATGAACTGGGCGCCGGCGTGGACGACCCCTCGGGACGCCGCCAGGACCCGGGCGTCCCGGCGACGGCGGGCAACCGTCCACGCACAGACGGCACCGTCCCGGCACCGGCTTCGGACGTTCCCGATGGCCGCCGCGCCGTGGACGTGGTGGGGACCGGTCCGCGGGGTGAGGCCATCGCCATTCGGACCATGGATGTCGATCACGACACGCTGCTGGTCTTCCTGTCGAGCGGCTGCACCACCTGTGCGGGTTTCTGGACTGACCTCGCCGATCCTGACCTGCCGGACGGGACGCGGCTCGTCATCGTGACGCGCGATCCGACCGAGGAACTGCCGTCAGCCGTCCTGGACCTGGCCCCGGCTGGTGCGACCGTTGCCATGAGCGCGGCCGCGTGGGACGATCTGCGGGTGCCCGGGAGTCCCTTTGTCGTCCACGTCCACGGACCGTCCGGCCGGGTCATCGGTGAGGGAACCGCCGCGTCGTTGGACCAGGTGCTCGAACTGTTCCTGCGTGCCGGCGGGGATCAGCGGATTGGTGGTCGCAAGGCCGGTGCGGACAGCCGCCGGGAACGTGACCTCGACCGGGTGCTGCTGGAGGCCGGCATCACCCCTGGCGACCCGAGTCTCTACATGGGCCACCCCGAAGGTGACCATGACGGCGCCGGTGGGTCCGCCTGATGCTCGCGCTGACCAGCGGGATGACGTTGGCTGCGGTCGCCGCTCTGCGCAGTAGCTGGTCACCGTGAGGCGAGTCCATGCTTGCGAGCATCTCTCCGGTCGGGGAGGCGACACGCCACCAGCGCTGGTGGATCACGGTCAGCGCCTACCTGGTGGGCTCAGCGGTCGGTGGGCTCGTCATCGGTGGATCGCTCGGTGGCGTCGGTGCACTGCTCCGTGTCCGGTCACTCCCGATGGGGTGGACGCTGGGAGCGATCGCGATGGCCTCGCTGTTGGGTGCGAGCGTCGACGCGGGTTGGTTGGCCGTCCGCCTCCCGAGCTGGCGCCGCCAGGTCGACGAGCGGTGGCTGACGACCTATCGCGGCTGGGTGTATGGCGTCGGCTACGGCCTGCAACTGGGGGTGGCCGTGGTGACGATCGTCCCGTCGGCGATCACGTACGCGGCACTGCTGGCTGCACTGCTCGTCGGCGACCTTCTGGCCGGAGCGGTGATCGGCATGACGTTCGGGATCGTGCGGGCCGTTCCCCTGGTGCTGACGGGACGCGTCCGCACGGCCCACCGCCTGCAACACCTGCATGCGGCCATCGCCGCCGCAGCGCGGCCCGTCCAGCGCGCAACCATCGGCGTGCAGCTCGGGGTGGCCATCACCGCCGGTTCGTTGGCGCTGGCGGCGGTCGTATGAGCGTCGCCGGGAACGTCGCACTCCGATGCGGTTGACCGGCCATGGCCTCGCCGCCGACCTGCCGGGAGGCTGGGAGGGTACGATCTCGCTGGATCGTGGCGAGGACGCCTTCGCGTTGGCCGCGTCGGGTGGTGTGGTGCGGCCCGTGGCGCATCTGGCGACGTTCCCGTTGCCCGGTGACCGGGGGGACTTCGGCAGCGGCGCCGTGGACGTGATGCGTACGGAGGACGCCTTCGTCGCCCTGCTTGAGTACGCGCCCGAGGAAGCCGATACCCCGTTGTTCGCCCAGCGGGGAATGCCCAGACGACTGGATCCCCGCGCCTTCACGTCCCGATCCCTGCAGCGCGGGATCGCCGGACAGGTCGGTTGGCAGGCCTTCTTCACCGAGGCAGGCCGCCCGTTCTGCCTCTACGTCGTGCTCGGCGACGGCAGCGACACGCACCTGCTGGTCCGAAAGGTCGAGCAGGTCCTGGCCACCGTGACGATCGAAGGAGCGCCGTGACCGCGTTGACACCGGTTCCGTCGATGAACCCTGAGACCTCGCCGGCATCCCGCCGGACGCTGGCGCATCGTGCCGTGGATGGTCTCGCACGGCGCGTCGCACCGCGGAGGGTGTCGCGTCGCAGTTTTCTGATCCGCGCGGCGATCATCGGTTCGGTGTTGACCGTGGCGCCACTGCGGTGGGCTCTGCGACCGACGAGTGCCTACGCCTCGATCTGTGGCCAGGGGGCATCGTGTGGGGGCGGCTGGACAGCCTTCTGCTGCACGATCAACCAGGGGGCGAACACGTGCCCGCCGGGGTCATACGTCGCCGGGTGGTGGAAGATCGATCGGTCGCCGTTCTGTCAGGGGTCGGCTCGCTACATCGTCGACTGCAACCGCACGCCGGGGGAGACCTGCGGCTGTCGGTGTGCTACGGGCTCGTGCGATCAGCGTCGGGTGTGTTGCAACAACTTCCGGTACGGCCAGTGCAACACGCAGGTTCCCGGCGTCACGGAGGTCGTGTGTCGCGTCGTCATCTGCACGACGCCGTGGACCTGGGATCCATCGTGTGGAACCACGGTTCGCACCGACAATCGGACGGTCACCCACAACGCCCCGTGTCTGCCCGGGACCAGGGCCAGCGCCATCGACCTGCGGTACCAGGATCTGGGGCTCGTCGGATCACTGCTGGGAACCCCTGAGGCCGCCGAGGCGCCCGGACCCCGTGGCGGCGCGTGGCGTCGCTTCGAGCATGGGGTCATCACGTCGCGACAGGACGGGACGACGCAGCTGTTGACCGGTGAGCTGGCCCGGGAATACGCCGTCCTGAACGGTCCCGGCGGCGGGCTGGGATATCCGACGACGGAGCATCAGTCGATCGTCGGCGGGCCGGGCGAGTTCGCCGCATTCGAGCGTGGCATCATCATCGAGCACGACGGCACGGCGGCTGGGGTGTTCGGCCCCGCCGCGGACCGGTATGCACAGCTTGACGGTCCGACGGGGGAGCTCGGCTACCCGACGACCAGCACCACGCCGGTCGGTGACGGTCGTGGGAGTGTCACACGGTTCGTCGAGGGCGCGATCTATGCCTCGGGATCGCGAGCCCTGGAACTGTCCGGGGTGATGCTGGCCCGCTACGAGGAGTTGGGTGGCCCTGCGGACAGCGGACTCGGCTACCCCGTGCGGTCGGCCGCGACGGGTGACATGGAGTTCGAGCACGGCGTGCTCGTGCAGGTCGGGGCCCGGGTCCGGGTGCTCCGCGGGGCGATCGCGCAGCGCTTCGCGGAGCAGGGCGGACGTGACGGTCCGTGGGGCCAGCCACTGGACGATCAGGGCGAGGTTGCCGGGATCGACCGAGCGGAGTTCGCCGGCCTGACGGCATTCGCGGCTCCCGGAGAACCCGCGTGGGTGCTCGCCGACCCGGTACTGAGCCACTACCTCGATACAGAGGGACCGGCGGGGTCGCTCGGGGCGCCAACGTCCGACAGTTTCCGCACCCGGACGGGACAACACCTCGCTTCGTTCGTCGGCGGGGCGATCCAAGTCGATGCCGGCACGGGGCAGGCACGCACCGTGGAGCCTCGAACCACACGATCCGCCAGCGAGGTGCAACGATGACCTGCACGCCCGGCGATGACGCCGCTGCCCTGATGTCGATCTCCCGGAGGACACCATGACCCGACGTTCCAGCAGCCGATGGGTCGTGCTGGTCGCGCTCGCGGCGATCGTGGTCGCGGCACCCGCCGCCGCCACCGACCGGTACGCGGATGTGGGGTCCGGCTCCGTGCACCACGCCAGCGTCCGCGCGCTGTCCGATGCCGGGATCACCGCGGGATGCGCCGACAACCGCTTCTGCCCGCGCGAACCCGTGCTCCGCGAACAGATGGCCTCGTTCCTGGCGCGGGGGCTGCCGCGGGCGACGACGCACAGCGGTCCCGGTTCTTTGTCGTCCGACAATGACTTCAGCGACGTTCCCGCGTCCGTCACGGTGCAGGCGACGGGTGTCGACGGTGGCACAGGCACGGTGACCCTCCAGGGCTCCGTTTCCGTCCTGGCACAGGGCAGCGTCGCCTCGTGCCCGTGCGAGGTCGAGGCCTTCATCTACCGCGACAGCGATGACGTTCAGGGGCCGTCGATGTGGGCGCAGCTACCGGGCGAAGCCAGTGGCAGCGGCGGGGCGATCACGTCCGTGCCGGTCACCTGGACCACGGACATTCCCAGCGGATCCACGGAGACCTACCGCCTCGCCGTGTTCCTCAACGACGGCAGTCCGTCCGAGGTCACGACGCAAGCCACGCTGACGGCCATCACGACCCCCCTGCCATGACGCAGCGCCGCACGTGAGACACCGGGAAGAGGGGCGGGATCGATCGCGGCAATCGGTCTGCCCGTGCTGATCTACGCGTTGGCCCTCGTTGTCATGCTGATCGGCATGGTCGGGATCGTGGTGCCGGTCCTGCCGGGACTGTTGCTCGTCTGGATCGCCACCGTCGCCACGGTCCTGGTGCAGGGCACGGATCTGGTCGGCTGGGCGGTGGCGGTGGTGCTGACCGGGCTGTTCGGTGCGGGAACCGCGGCCACGATCCTGCTTCCCGCTCGTCAGGGACGCCAGGGTGGGGCCCCGCCGTCCACGTTCGCGCTGGCGGCGGCGGGTGCGGTCGTTGGCTTCTTCGTCATTCCCGTGCTGGGCATCCTCGTCGGGGCACTCCTGGGGCTGTTCGCAGGCGAACGTCTGCGGCTCGGGGACAACCGCGCCGCCGTGGCCGCCACGGGCCGGGTGCTGCGCGCATATGGCATCGGCGTGCTGCTCGAGGCGCTGATCGGCGTCACGATGATCGGCGTCTGGGCCTTGACCGTTGTCCTGCGGGCAGGCTGACCATGACGCGTCATTGCGAGCTCAGCCCGGCGCCGCGCCGCCCTTGGCGCGCTTCGCGGTCCGTCCACGGGTGTTCGCGTCCAGGTCCACCTTACGCAGCCGGACGGCGGCGGGCGTCACCTCGACGGCTTCGTCCTCGCGGATGAACTCGAGCGCCTGATCCAACGACATCGCGCGAGGTGGTGCCAGGCGAACCAGTTCGTCCCCGGTGG
>JBDNIX010000241.1:0-2983 GCA_041688045.1 Nitriliruptoraceae bacterium | reverse complement strand
GGGTCGGCCGGGGGCGCGACGGCGGACGCCTTCTTCATCGCGCTCGCCCACTTGGCCTCCACGTCCTCGGGCAGCCACGGGTAGATCCACTTGCCCTGCGGCTCCATCTGGAGGGGGCGTGGGCGTGCAGGTGCGAGTGGGCCTGCTCCAGTGTCAGCGGGTTCCAGTCGCTCAGGGCGATCTCGGCCAGCCGTATGGCGACCTTGAACGTGCCGTCGTCCCAACCCTCACCCTCGCCCAGCACGCGCAGGTCCTCGGCGGTGCCCGCCAGCAGCGCGGTGAGCCACGCATCGGCGACGGCGGGCGGTGCGGCGTCGGCCAGTGGGACGGGTGTCGGACGCTCACGCAGCGCCTCCACGAGCCACGCTGGTGCCTCGGCCAGCGGCGCGTCTTTGGCGAGGGTGTAGGCCCCGACGCCGGACACAGAGGGCGGTGCCACGACCTGCCCACCACGTCCCCGAGTGTCGATGCCCGCGCCGAGGGTGCTCTCGGTGGAGCGCACGGACTCCTCACCGAGGGCGAAGTAGTAGTGGGTCCCGCCCGAGCCGGTGGTCACGGTGTAGGTCTCGGGCAGCGGTCCGTGCTTGGCCTCCAGCGCGTCGAGCGTCGCGGGGCCGTCGTCCTTCGGGTCAATGTCGAGGACCCAGATGCCAGACGGCTCGCCGGTCACGATGCCGATGTTGGCGTCCCCCTCCCCAAAGAGGGTGTAGAGGTCGGCGGACGAGGGCGCCTCGCTCTTCTGCCACGAGGAGTCGAGGGGGTGCTTGGCCGCGTTCCGGCCGCAGGCTGCGTGGCGGTGGCAGGTGCAGTACCCGTCGTCACCGAGGTGGTGGAGAGCGATCACCCGCCATCCACGCGCTGCGTAGGCCCTGGCAGGCTCGTAGCGGTTCACGCCAGACCGCCCAGGTCACCGACGGAGCGACGGGCGGGGTAGCGGTTCGCCAGCATCCAAGCGTCGAGGTCGTCCAGGTCGAAGCGGAGGAGCCGCCCCACCTTGTGGTAGGGGACGTTGCGCTTGTAGACCAGCTCGCGGACGTGGCGCTCGGTGGTACCGAGGTACTCGGCGGTGGCGGCGACGTTGAGGTACTGCCGGGACGGGTTCTGCACGGCGGGGCTCCTGGGAAGGAGGTTCCGCCGCGTCCAGGCCCGTCCCTGACCCTGGGATGTCTGGTCCACGACCTCGGGCTGCTGCCCTACGGTCCGCGTCCGTGCGTTGGCGGCTACTGCCGCTCGCGAGTTGAGGCTGATACTGAGAGCGTTGCGCCCTCGGCCATGCGTTGATTATCGCGGGTCTCCCCGTGCTACGCAAGCACCTTGACTCACGTGAATGACCTCTGCTCTACTGTTGCCTACGGAGCGACGAAGAGAGCCCGGTGGGCAGCATCCAGAAGAGAAAGCGCCAGAAGCGCGACGGAACGAGCTACCACGTCTGGAGGGCGGCCACGCGGGTCCGGGGGCGGCAGGTGTCGAGCACGTTCGCCCGGAAGGTGGACGCCCAGGACTGGCTCACCACCACCAAGGGCCGGAAGCTCAACGGCACGGCGGTGGACCCTGCCGGGGGTCGCATCCTCTACGGGGACTGGCTGGAGCGGTGGTGGGCGACACGACGGCACGCGGCGCGGCCGTCCACGCTCGCCCGCGACGAGAGCTACCTGCGGAACCACGTCGAGCCCCGCTGGGGGGAGTGGCAGCTCGCGGCCATCGAACGGTCCGACGTGGTCGAGTGGGTCGGGGCGCTGAGTGACGGAGGGCTCGCTCCAGCGACCGTCAGGAAGCTCTACCAGCTCTTCTCCGCGACGATGGAGGCCGCCGTGACGGAGCGCCACCTCGGGGTGTCTCCGTGCCGCTCCGTGGACCTCCCGGCCGTGAAGCGCGAGCCCATGCGCTTCCTGACCGGGGCGGAGGTGGAACGGCTGGCCGATGCCATCGACCCCCGCTACCGGGCGCTCGTGCTCGTGCTGGCCTACGGGGGGCTGCGTATCGGGGAGGCCGCTGCGCTCACCACCGAGCGCGTGGACCTCGGGCGTCGGCAGCTCCACGTCGTTCAGACGGTCTCGTGGGTGAAGGGACACCTCTACCTCCACGAGCCGAAGACGGCGGCGGGACGGAGGAAGGTCGGCCTCCCGGCCTCGGTCGCAGAGGAGCTGGCCGACCACCTCGCCACGGTGGAGGGGGAGCTTGCCTTCCCGGCCCCCGGTGGGGGGCACCTCCAGCCCAACCACTTCCGCCGACGCCAGTTCGCTCCAGCGGTGCGAGAGACGGGGCTGGAGGGGTTGCGTATCCACGACCTGCGTCACACGGCTGTGAGCTTCTGGCATATGCGCGGAGTTGCATCTGATGCAACCGCCGGAGGATGTGCAACCCCCATGGACGGCCACGTAGCGCGATTCTGGCTTCTTCGCCGTTCGTGCTGTCGGAGCACTCCGCACGACGAAGTGCCTGGTCAGGAGCTGGTTCCGCCCCGCGTGATGCAACAGACGCTACATCGAGGCGGCCAGATCCGTGTCACTGGCTGCATCATCGATGCACGAACGTGACCCGGGATCGTCCCGCGCTCCACCCCACTCGGCGGCCGGCGAGGTGCCCGGTCCGGTCCCCTCCGCTGCAGTCGAGCATCTCACGAGCTGGCGGCTCGAGGCGGAGCTTGAGCGTCCTCGTGGATCACCTGCCAGGAGCCCGTGACGCCCCGGGCCTTCGGGCCGCACACGGCGGCTCAACGCCCCTCAGGGCCCTGCCGGCGCCGAACCAGTGGTCGTCAGGCTGTCGGGCGCCGCGAGGCCGAGCCACCTGCAGTAGCTCGCGCGGCGAGCCGCGCCGCGGGTCCGTGACGAGCACCGCCCATGTCAACAACGCCGGCGGGGACTGGTCCCGCTACGCCGCCGCCCTCGCTGCCGAGCCCCTCACCAACCCGACGCAATAGAGAACGACCAGGCCCCCGCCCGGCCCCTACCCAGCAACTTCCTATATTGCTCATTACCAGGTT
>JBDNIX010000240.1:0-6261 GCA_041688045.1 Nitriliruptoraceae bacterium | reverse complement strand
CGCCGTTTGGTGGTCGCAGCACCCGACCCGGCTGCTCTGTCGCCTTCGGGCGGACCGTCGAGTTCGGACCGCTGCCGATCCGTGCGGTCCTGCTCGAGGTCGCTGACCTGCTGGTCGCGGTCCGCCACCGCCTGGGACAGATCGGCAATCGCCTGGTCCCGGTCCAAGTCTTCCTGGGCCGGACTGGTCGAATCGGGTTCGGGGGTCGCGCTCATGGCTGCCTCATCCATCGAAGGAGCGGCGGTCGGACGAACGCCCGAGTCGCTGACCTGGAGGCACCGGAGCCAGGCGCGGTATGCGGTACGGACACCGTAACCCGCCGGATGGACAACCGGGCACAACCCGCTGCCGCTCCTGCTTCGTACCGTTGGAACAGATCCCGGTGCGCAGCAGGCCTGAGCCAGGCGGCCGTGCCGACATGACGGATGAGGACATCGGCAGTAGACAGGTGCCGCACCGCCTGATCGAGGTGCGACGTGATAGCGAGCCGATCAGTGTGTTTCACGGCACCGCTCCCACGAGGGCCGGCGCTCGGACGTTCGGCGCACACCCACGGTAACCCGTGCCCTGCGCGAAACGAACGAACCGCCGCGCGACGGCCGACAGTCAAGCTGCTCCGGTACGGCAGGCACGAGGGAATGCTCCACGTGTCTCCGCCGAGTCAGCAAGCTTCCGACGATGGCGGTCGCTCCGAGAGGTCCGAACCGGGGGGCACGGTGCCCTCGAACATCCTGGCATAGTCCGCGTCTGTCGGTATGCCGGTGAGTGAATCGTTGATGTGTTGTGCCAGCACTCGAACGACCGATGTCACGTCGCTGAGTTCCAAGCGGTGTTCCGAAGACAGCTCGGCTTGCTGGTCCAGGTGTTCCAACACCACCCGAGCCGCGGCGAGATGTCGCACGGCCTCGTTGAGGTGGGAAGCCGCATGGCGACGATCAGTCTGGTTCATCGAACACCGCTCCCAGCGGAGGTTCACGCCGATGTCACAGCGCTCAGACGACATTACTGTGCGTGAGACGCTGAAAGAAGTAGGCACCACCGCGGCGTGGTCACTGGTAGGACACGAAGACCGGCTGCGGGTCGAGCGCCAGGACCCGCTCGGGCGTGGCGGTCGGTGAGTCCTCGTCGTAGAAGTTCTTCCAACCCCACAGCCACCGATCCTCGACGCCCCGGGTGATGGCGTCGTAGGTCTCGTCCTTGGCTTCCAGCGATCCCTGGCCATCCATGTGGACGACCACCGCCAGCTCCGGCGGCGCGACGATGGTGTCTCGGTCTGGCAGCATCCCGAACTGGAACTGGTGGAGGACGAGTAGCTTCTGGGGCAGGCTGTTGGTCCTGGTCAACGTGGCAAGCCAGTCGGCGACCTGCTGTACCTCGGCGGCTTCGACCGACCCCACCTGCTGCAGGTGGACCTCGTCGGGTCCCAGCCGCCATTCGGGGTCGATCGCGAGGCCTACGTGGGGTTCGACCAGCAGCTCCTCGTACTCCTTCGCCTGGGTGAGGAAATCGGTGCGCCCCGGCTGCAGGTCGAGGATGACGTAGAACCCCTCCTCGGTTGCACGATCGACCCATGGCCGCAGGACGTCGATCCCGGCGCGCCGGCTGTAGTCCCCGGTCGGCTCCGCGGTCCCGCTGGCGATCGTGGCGATCAGCTCGAACGCCGGCAAGAGCTGGACGCCGTCGGTGGCATACGGCTCCGCCACCTCGCGCAGGCGCGGGACCGCCTCCTCCACCGGCTGTTCACCCAGGACACCCAACGCGGAGGTCTCCGGCGAGCCGTACAGGGCGACGATCCTGCGATCTTCGAAGAGCACGAAGCCGCCGCCGGGCAGCTCCGGACCTTCCAGGATCAGGGGCAGCTGCCAGGTCGCGTTGTCCGTCATCTCCCCGACGAGCACGGTCCGCCGCGGTCGGGCATCGCGGATGCGTTGCGCGTCGGCACGGTCGCGTCGCAGGTCGTTCGGGTTGACCGGGAACATCGCCTCGCGGCGACCCGCGGCTCCGACAGCCGCCGCTGCCGTGGCGCCGGGTTGGTCCGGATCGAACAGCCACGCCGTGTTGGATCCGCCCAGGAACACCGGTCGAGGAGCCAAGACCGCGTCGATGCCGACGGCCAGCAGCGTGTCGCTCAGATCCCCGGCCACGTCGAGGTCACTCGCCAGCACCTGCAGGCGAGCCGTCGGCAGCAGCCTCGCAGCCAGGTTCGCGATCGCAGCCGGATCGTCGGGTATCGGCAGCAGCGCGGTGTTCCCGTCCATGCGGGCGAGCACCCCACTGCGTGCCAGCGTGTCGGATTCCGGGACGGCCAGCATCTGACTCATCCCCAGATGCGTGGCGACGTCCAGTGCCAGTTCGGTCGGACCCGCCGCGGAAGCCCCGACCTGCGTGACGGCTCCGGGCAGGCCGGCATCGTCGATCCCGATGGCCAGCACTTCCTCGGTACCCAGCCGGGTCAGTTCGGCGGCGACCGGGTCGACCCCGGCCGGGCCGACCAGGAGCAGCGGTGCGTCCAATGCCGCCGCCGCCGGTGCCGCGATCGTCGCCGCCCACGGGTCGCCGGCCGGAGCCACCACCACGACCGGGGCGCAGCGGTGGGTGCGCCCTGCGATGCCGATCGACAACTCCATCACCGCCGGGGCCGCGATCCGGACGATGGCGTCGTCCTCCAACCCGTCGATCCGGCACGGTTCGGGCTTCGGCTGTTCGGTCGTGGTCGGCGGGGGCGTTGCGGACGGACCGTCGTCGTCGCCACCCTCGTCGTCGCTACCGTCGTCCGGTACGGAGGCGGGAACTTGGTCGTCATCGTCCGGCGATGGCTCGGCCTCGCTCGAACACGCGAAGGCCATCGTCGCCAGCACGATCGGGACGAGCCAGGAGCGTCGCAAGAGGAATCCGGTGGGTGGCACGTCCGCGAACGGTAGTGCGCGTTCACCGGCGGGGACGGCAGAACGTCCGCCACCGAACGGTCACGTCGTCACGCCCGACGGCCCGGTTCCAGCGTCCGCGTGAACCGGTATTCGGTGGTCTCGGACGGATCGTCGAGCTCACGTTCGTCGCCGGTGGGGTGATAGCCCAACGACCGGTACAGCTTGTGGGCGTCGTCGAACCGGGTGTCGGACCACAGCTCGATCGAGGTGGCACCCTGGCGCCGGGCAGAGCGCTCCACCAGCGCGACCAACCCCCGGGCCAGTCCGCGCCGGCGATGGCTGGCGGCGACGTACAGGCGCTTGAGTTCGACCGAGCCGTCGTCGGCCTGCGGTCCCGCACCGATCGTTGCGACCACCCGACCGTCGTGCTCGACGACCCACCACACGGAGCGGTTGGCGGCGGTCGCCCGCGTCGGATGGCGCAGGTCCGCGTCCAACCCGTCCAGGTCCAGCACGCAGCCGGGATACTCCGCGAAGGTCGATCCGATCAGCTGGATCAGGTCGTGCGCATCGTCGTCGGTCACGGGTCGGAACGTCGCGCCGATCAAGGCCGCCAACGGCGCGGCCAGCGACTCGGGGAGATCGACCTCGGCGACCGTCACGCCGTCTCCGAGGTGTCCGCTGCATCCTGCTCGGCGACGACAGGTCCGGCGATCGGGTGGCCGAGGTCGGCGCCACGTCCGGACCGGCGGGCCTCGGTGAGGTCGACGAGGCGCAGGACGTCGGCATCCTCGCCGCCGGTGTGCAGGTCGGCGGCGACCCCGCACCAGCGCAGGTTCTCCGTGCCGGTCACCAGGCCTTTGCCGCCACGTCCCTTGGACGGGTACTCCGCGGCTGAGCTGCGCTTGGCCGCGCCGTCCGCGGCGAGCGTCACCACCTCGATGTCCTGGTCCTGCCCGCCCGGCACGATCGACGCGGCGACGATCGTCGCCCCCTTCGGCACGTTCATGCCGGCCACCCCGGCGGCGGAGCGTCCCATCGGGCGGACCTCCTCGGCCGGGAAGCGCGTCACGTACCCGCCGTCGTGGGCGAGCAGGACGTCGTCGTCGTCGCGGGACAGCAGCACGGCCACCAACCGGTCCTTCGGCTTGACCCCGGCGGCCTGCAGGCTGCGCTGTCGGGCCTCGGTGAACTCGGACGCCTCAGCGCGCTTGACCTGACCGGTCGCGCTCACCGTCAGCACCGTGAGCCCGTCGGGGTCCCGCGGCAGTGCCACGGCTCCGGCCAGCTTGCCCTCCGGTCCGCCGCCGAGCAGGCCACCGACGTGGGTGCCGCGCTGGTTCGCGCGCACGACCGGCAGGTCGGCCACGCCGACGCGGTAGCCGGTGCCGTCCGCCCCGACCAGCAGCAGCGTGTCGTCCGTGGTCGTGCGGATGACCGCGACCAACGGGTCGTGGGCATGCTTGTGCGTCGGGGTCGTGCGACGTCGAGGTAGCGGCTTGACGTACCCGCCGGCGGTCACCAGCACGGTGACGTCCTGCGCCTCGAACCCTGCGGACGACCCGCCGGTGAGCACGTCGTCCGCATCGATGCCGTCCGCGACGATCCGCGAGCGCCGGGGCGTGGCGTGCACCCGCTTGATCTCGGTCAGCTCCTCGGTCAGGACCCGGTCCAGTACCTCTGCGTCGCCGAGGATCTCCTCCAGCCCCGTGATGCGTTCCTGCAGCTGCTGGTACTCGTCCTCCAGCGCGGCACGCTCCAGCGCGGCCAGACGCCGCAGCTGCATGTCCAGGACCGCCTGGGCCTGCAGTTCCGACAGCTCGAAGCGCTCCATCAGCCCCTGCTTGGCGGTGGCCGCGGACTCGCTGGCGCGGATCAGTGCGATCACCTCGTCGAGGTGGTCCAGCGCCGTGAGCAGCCCTTCGACGATGTGGGCCCGTGCACGCGCCTTGGCCAGGCGGTGTTCGGTCCGGCGGGTCAGCACGATCCGTTGGTGGGCGAGGTAGTGGATCAGTGCGTCGCGCAACCCGATCGTGCGCGGCGCCCCGTCGACCAGTGCGACCAGGTTGACGTTGAAGTTGGTCCGCAGATCCGTGTGCTTGTAGAGCGCGGCCAGCACCGCACCCGGGTCCTCACTGCGCTTCAACTCGATGACGATGCGCATGCCGTCACGCGACGATTCGTCGCGCAGGTCGCGGATCGCCTCGATCTTCCGGTTGGCCACCAACGCCGCGATCCGCTCCAGCAGCGACGCCTTGTTGACCTAGTAGGGAATCTCCGTGATGACGATGCGAGGAAGGTTGCCGGTGCGCATCTCCGTGGTGGCGACGGCTTCCACGGTGATGGCTCCGCGCCCGGCGGCGTAGGCCTGCAGGATCCCGTCACTGTCGATGATCCGGGCGCCGGTGGGGAAGTCGGGCGCACGGACGTGCTTCATCAGTGCGTCCATGCCGGCATCCGGTTTGCGGATCAGCAGCAGGCACGCGTCGATGACCTCGCCGAGGTTGTGGGGTGGGATGCTGGTCGCCATCCCGACGGCGATCCCGTTGGCGCCGTTGACCAGCAGGTTCGGGAACCGTGCCGGCAGCACGACCGGTTCGGTGTCGTACCCGTCGTAGTTCTCGATCTCGTCGACGGTGTCCTCGTCGATACCGGCGAGCAGCTCCATGGCGATGGGGGACAGGCGCGCTTCGGTGTAGCGCATGGCCGCTGGGGGATCGCCGTCGACCGACCCGAAGTTGCCGTGCCCGTCGACCAGCGGTTCCCGCGTGGCGAAGTCCTGTGCCATGCGCACCAGTGCGTCGTAGATCGAGGTGTCCCCGTGCGGGTGGTAGGTCTTCATGACCTCACCGACCGCGGATGCGCACTTGCGGTAGGGACGGTCGGGGTGCAGACCGGATTCGTACATCGAGTACAGGATGCGGCGCTGCACGGGTTTGAGCCCGTCGCGCACGTCTGGCAGGGCGCGTCCGACGATCACCGACATCGAGTAGTCGAGGAACGACTGCTCCATGCGGGACTCGAGTGACACGTCGAGGATCTGCCCCGAGGTCAGCGCGGGTTGTTTCGCCATCGTGATGTCCGTCCTTGACGTGATCCTGCCATGATGCCGACACGTTCTGCCTCGTCGTCCCGGGTCCGTCGGCAGGGACGGACCGGTTCCCGCGAAGATACGCGAGTTGAGCCGCCGGCTCGGGCAGGTGCTGCCGCCGGTGCGGGCCGGCGCAACCGCCGGCTCCTCGGGACATCCGGACCGGCTCGCCATGGTGCTGTATATTTGTATGGGTTGCGTGGTATGGTCACCTATATGAAAACCACCGTCAACCTCCCGGACGCGCTCTTGGAAGCCGCGAAGGCACGAGCCGCCGCCGAACAGCGCACCTTCACCAGCTTG
>JBDNIX010000239.1:0-4780 GCA_041688045.1 Nitriliruptoraceae bacterium | reverse complement strand
CTCCGGACTACAGAAGCCGCCAGCCATCACGGCTGGCGGCTTCCTTCTTGGGCATCGGTACCGGCTCGGACCGTCCTGTGCGGTGGCGGCCGCTTGGCCGGATCGCTCAAGGTCTCGCGTTTCAGGGCGCGTTCTGATCAGCCACCGCTTGGACCGACGGGATGTACTTGGGTGGCCGAGAGCCGCATCAGTGCGTCGGTGAGGACCTCGTGTAGCGCCTGGACCTACGCGTCGGTCGGCCGGTGCATCGCATCAGCCCTGGCCCGCTGGTTGCAGGACCACGGCGTTGCGAGAGTCGCGGGCCGATCGGAACACGACTTGTTCGTCACGGACCTCAAGACGGAACCCGCCCGCAACGGCAGCCTGGTGGACTGCATCTTCGGTCGCGATCTGGTCCTCGCTGCAGTCCTCGAAGACGTCGGTGTCGCCGACCTGGCTCCACGCGATGTGGTCAACCCGGCCGCCGCGCGCGACCCAGTCACCGGTGGCCTCACGGCACCCGGTGTGCTGGGTGAATGTCCCGCCCTCCGCGTCGCCGAGGTAGGTGAACGTGGGCGCGGGGACGTCGCCAGGAACCGGACGTGGCTCCCCATCGCTCGTCTCGATCGTCACGACTTCCCACGTCGTACCGAGCAGGACGTCGGTGTTCAGCGGCTCGTCGGCGCGAAACGTCAACCCGTCCGCTTCGCCAGCGAGCACGAGCGTGTCGTCGCCGGTCCGCTCCCATGAGGTCGTTGCTTGCAGCGCCACGAAGAGGGCGCTCTGGGCTTCTCCCAGCTCTCCGTCGCAACCTTCGTCGTTATGAGAGAACTCGCGCAGGGTCCACGCCCCATCCTCCAAGATGTCGGCCTGCCCGGCCCAGTCGTTGCACGGACTGGTGCCACTCCCGTTCCCGTCCTCATCAACGATTATCGTCGCTGTGGACCCGCCGGGGAACTCGAGGTCTGACTGTGCGGCATCGAGGACCCACGCGCCCGTCGGGACGGCCAGCACGTCCGCCCCGGGCAGAACGTCCGCGACCTCTGGGGCAGAGGATCCCGAGCCGCCGCACGCGGACAGCGACAACGCCGCAACGGCGAGCAGCGTGAAGGTCAACGATCTCGTCATCTTGTCTCCAGGTCGTGGGACCGTAGGACGTCAATGGTGACCCATCGGTTCCGCCGTCGGATGCAGGACCGTGCGCCGGCTCCCGCTCCGAGCAACCCTCGGCGCTTGCGCTGGATGGCGTCGCATCACGTCCCGTCCAGGTCAGCCGAACACTCACCGAACGCCACCAGGGCCGGCCCCGTTCTCACGGAGTTGCGTTCCTGAGCTTCCCGCTTGGGCGTCGTCGGTACTGGCGTTGAATCGTCGGGCGCGCTGGCGGCCGGTTGGTCGGACTGCTCTGGGTGATGCGTTGGTGCGGTCCGGCGGTGTCGGGTAAACCGAGGCGTCGGCGAGGTGCCGGGCGAGCCAGTCGGCGAGTTCGTCCCAGCCCTCGTCGGTGGTCCGCCGCGCGAGGTGGGTGGTGGCGAGGGTCACGGCTTCGCCGCTGCGCTGCTGGAGGGTGAGCCGTTCGGCACGCAGGCGGATGATGCGGGGATCGTGGGCGTCGAAGCGCATCGCCTGGTCGATGACGTCGTCGGCGCGGCCGCTGTTGGCGTCGGCGAGCCAGGCGTCCACGACGAGCCAGGCGGCGTAGCCCGCGATGTCGTGGAGGCCCTGATTTGCCCAGCGCGTGACCGTGCTCTTGCTGTCGTGCCCGGAGATGTCGTGGCGACGGGCGGTGCTGAGGCGCGCGTCGCCTCGCAAGGTGGCGGCGATGGCGAGCGGCTGGTGGGCGACGTCGATGGGGCAGGGCTGTCCGGCGCGGCAGTCGGGGCAGCGGCCGTCGGCGTCGCAGCGGGGCAGCGCGTCGATGGTCGGCTTGTGCTTGCGCCACCAGGTGGTGATGGGGGTGGTGCGCTTGCCCGGCGAGACGATGCCGGTCGGGGCGAGGGCGCTGAGGGCCGCGACCAGGGTTGCGCCTTGCCCGGGTTCGAACGTGGGCGCGCTGGTGGTGAGCCGGTCGGTGAGGCGGGGATGGAGTGCGAGCGCGTGCGCGACGGCGACGTCGGCCTTGTCGGTAGTGAGGTGGCAGCGTCGCAGGGCGCACTCCATCACGTCGTCAGCCCATCGGTCCAGAGCGTCGCCGGTCGCGTTGGTGGCGAGCAGCTGGTGGGTGGCGAGGTGCGCGCTGTCGGGCGCGTCGGTGGCCGGCCCGGTGCGCGTATCCGCAGTGGAGGACGGCTTGATGGAGCGGGTGGTGTGCCCGCCGCCGTCGGCGATGAGCCGGCTGAGGTCGGTGTGCCCGTTGCTGGCGGCGATGCGGAGCAGCGCGTGGAGCACCGCAGCGGTCGCGGTGGCGTCGGCGACCGCGTTGTGCGGGCTGGCGTTGGTGACGCCGAGGGCGGCGCACAGCGCGGAGAGCCGGCGGCTTCGTGGTGGTGGCGTCATCCCGACGAGCTTGGGCAGTGTGACGGTGTCGAGGACGGGCACGTCGGGGAGGATCTCGCCGGTCCCGAGCCGGAGCAGTTCGCGGTTGAGCACCCCAACGTCGAAGCGGGCAGAGTGGCACACGAGCACGACGCCCGGCTCGTGGAGCAGGGCATCGACGTCGGAGGTGACCTGCCCGAAGTCGGGTGCGCCGATGACGTCATCGTCGGTGATCCCGTGGATGTCGGTGTTGGTGATGGGCACACCCGGGTCCACCAGCTGGTCGTAGACACGGACCTGCCGGCCGTTGCGCCACACGACCGCGCCGATGGAGACGATGCGGTGGCCGTCCCCGCTGGGGCAGGTCTCGGTGTCGAGCACGACGAAGCGCGCCTGGGCGAGCAGGTCGTCGTAGGCGACGTTGGCGCGGCTCACGACAGCTTCCGGGCCCGGGCGACGTCACGCAGCAACAGCGAGTCACGCAGGGATCGGTAGCGGCCAGCTCCGGCGTTGGGTGGCGGTTGCCGGTCGGCAACCTCCCGCAGCGGGGTGCCCCACCCGTAGCTGTCTCGGGTGTCTTCGCGCAGCGGCCGCACCACCTCTCCGAGGTCGTGGAACAGCCCGGATGCGTCACACACGACGAGGTCGAACAGCCGGTTGGTGCGCTCGAGGTTGCCGAAGGCGTGCCCGCGGCCCTCGAGCAGCGGCTCGATGCGCTGACGGATCGCGACCTCCAGCCCTCCCGTGGACATCGGCAGCTGCGGCGTCGCCGCGAAGGCCGGCAGCAGCGCAGCGATGGGCGCCTCGTGCTTGCCGCGGCGCTTGCGCACTGGCTCCACCGGCGCTCCACAGGCCGCGACGCGGGCCTCCAGGTGGTCCCACCAGGCCGCCCACTGGCTGACCGACATCGCGGTCAGCTCGACGCGGCTGAGCTTGGCGAGGTGGTCACGGAACTCCGCACGCAGCTCCGCGGTTCCCTTCGCCGTGCGGCGGGTGAAGGTGCCTGGCGAGTCGAACAGCGCATCGGTGACGTTGAGCCGCACGTGGTACAGCGACGGGACGAACGTCGCGTTCGGCCAGAACTCCGCCACGGCCTTCATCTGCCCGTCGGCGCTGTCGCTGACGACGTAGTCCGGCTCGTAGCCCAACTCGTCGAACACCAGCTTCCACGCCAGGTGGTCGTTGGACGGCAGCGCCCGCACCAGTCGCAGCCGCTGCGTGCGCTCCTCCAAGCCGAAGGGCCCGGCAGCCCAGCGCACCTCGCTGAGCACCAGCACCGACCAGTCGGGCCGGCCGCCACGCTTGCCCGACTCGGCGACGTTCTTCGCGAACACCGGCTGGTCGTCGATCACCACGACCACCGGCGCAGGGTTCGTCGTACCCGCCTGCACATGACGGTCACGTTCAGCAACGGCCCACGCTGCCTCGGCGCGCAGCTGCGCGTCCACATGTTCGTAGAGAACCGGACCGAACGTCTCTACCCAGTCGGCGGCGATGTGCCAGGCACGCCGGCTCTCGGAGCTCTTGCCCTGCCGGTCCTGACGCGTGCGGCTTCGCCCCGTCGCCTCCTTCGCCCGCTTGGACGCCACGGCATACGACGAACCACGGGCAAGGTCCCGCAAGGTCTCCGCGACCACCCGGGCCGGCCACGACTGCCGGCGGGACACTGCCGTCTCCCCGCGGTGGATGCCGCGCAGTTCCTCGCAGACACCGCACGACTGACCGTCCCGATGGACGTGTTCGCGAGGTAGCGACGGCACGAAGCGGTGGAACTTCTCGCGGTCGCTCGGGTCTGGGTAGCAGCGGTAGCGCTGCCGTGGGCGGACCGAGGACTTCGCGTAGCGCCCATCTCGAACGACGTGGCCGTCCGGGTGGTCATGACACGCCGGCGGCGGCGACCAGACCGGCGTCTGCGCACCCGTGTCTGCCGCCACGACGACCGAGAAGTAGTGGGTCTCACCAGCCGAGGACTGGCACCGGAAGACCTGCCGCGGTCCCGACTTCGTCTCGCGGCGCTGATGGCTCACGACATGCGTGCCCGGGTGCTGCGGACAGACCGCAACCGGACCTCCCCTCCGCTTCGCCACCACGAGCCCCTTGAACGCCAGCAGGGCCGGCCCGAAGGCCGGCCCTGCTCAGAGTAGATCGTTTACCCAACTCCATCTACACCCATTTGCCGAACACTCCCGCCACGCCGGGCGTGGCGCGGGGGCTGGCGATGATGCTCGGCAGCGGGATGAGCAACCAGACCGGTGCTGCCGTCGGCGCGCACGCCTTCTCGGCCATCGGTCCCGCGGGCGTCGTCGCCGTCCGGCAACTGCTCGCT
>JBDNIX010000238.1:0-11488 GCA_041688045.1 Nitriliruptoraceae bacterium | reverse complement strand
GGCTCTTCCATCCTCTCCTCCATGCCGGTTTATCCCGGCGCTCCGAAACTCCTCTACGGCATCACGCATGGCGGGCCCTCCTCAACCGCTCCTCATGCTCATGCGCAGCCCGGACGCGCTCCACGACATGCGCAGGCAGCAAGGCGGCCAGGCGGTCCCGTGGGCCTATCGAGTGGACGTCGGCCGAGACGCCAACGGCAGACGGTTGCGGGAGTCACGTTCGGTATTCGCCACGCGACGCGAGGCTGAGCGGTCGATGCGCGACGACCTGGCGAGGGTCGATGCAGGCGTCCACGTCGAGACCTACGTCGTTCCGAGGATCGGCGGGGTACCCCTACAGGACCTCAACGCCGCGAACGTGAACAAGCTCTACGCGGAGCTACCGACGGGTGGGAAGGTCGACGTGTCGGCAGCTTTGCCGTGTCCACCGTCCACGATGTGCACCGCACGCTACGGCGGGCGCCCACGGATGCCGTGCGGTGGGGTATGGTCGAGCACAACGCGACCGACTGGGCGGACCCTCCCCCGGGACCGCAAGGTCGAGGCCGAGCGCCGGGCGGCCCTGCGCGTCTGGACAGCCGACGAGCTGGCCGGGTTTCTGGCCACCACGGCCCGGCACCACACGCTCTGGGAGGTCGCCGCGTCGACCGGGCTACGGCGGAACGAGCTCTGCGGCCTGCGGTGGGCGTCGGTCGACCTCGACGCGGGCACCATCGCGGTACGGGACCGCGTCGTGATCGGCGACGACGGCTACCAGCTCGAGGACGGGACCAAGTCCGACCGATCGGCCCGCACGATCGACCTCGACAGGCGCACCGTCGAGCTACTGCGGATGCACCGAGAACAACAGCCGTTCGCGGAACGTGCCGCCGGACCGGCGTGGGAAGGTCTCGGCGCTCGTGTTCGGCGCCGCGGGGGCGGGACCGTGACAGATTGGCACACCGGGCGCTATCGGCGATGAGGTGTGCCGGGAGGGAAACCGGCTCTCACCTGCGCGTTTACTTTCGTACTCCCGACGGGATTCGAACCCGCGTCACCACCTTGAAAGGGTGGGATCCTAGGCCGCTGGACGACGGGAGCACATCCAGGTTGCCCCGGACGGACGGGAGGCTACCCGCTCACCCCGGCATGCCCGAACCGACGGGCGAGTCGAGGTCCGCGCCGGCACGGTCACTGGAACGGCTCCGCAGCCACGCGACCAGGGCAAGCACGATCAGGCCTGCCCGTGTGAGCCACCCGACGACGTCGCCGATGACCAGGTAGGGAGTCAGGCCATCCACCAGGGGGACGTCGCGACGGATCGAGTCGACGTCGAACACGGGTGTCGCGTCGTGGATCTGGCCTTCCGGATCGATAAATGCCGAGGATCCAGAGAGCGATCCGTGCACGACCCACCGTCCGGTTTCCATCGCTCGGAGTTGGCTCTGGGCCAGATGCTGCGCGGGTTCGGCCGACGCCCGGAAGGAGGCGTCGTTCGTCAGAGCCAGCACCAATTGGGCGGGATCGTCGCCAGCGAGGATGTTGCCCCGGAGGATGTCGGGGAAGAGTGTCTCGAAGCAGATCAGCACGGCCAGCGGCACCCCGGATGCGGTCGTCAGTCGGTGGGGATCGCCGCCGGGTAGCGCGTCGCGAGGGACCTGGTCGAGCGGGGGGAACCAGTCGAGTAGCGCCCGAGCCGGCACGTACTCGCCGAAGGGGACCAGCCGTCGCTTGACGTAGCGGTCCCGTGGCGTGCCGTCTTCGGCGTAGTGCACGGCGGCGACGAAGCGCTCGGTGGCCGGATCGGGGCCGTCCACCGTCGTGCCGGCGATCAGATCTCCTGCGGCTGCGGCCGCATCCTCGAGCAACCCCTGCAGATTGGCCCCCCGTTCGCTCGTCGGGTCCCGGTCAATGCTGGACTCCGGCCACACGGTGAGATCGGGGGGCGGGCCGTCGCCGATCGCTGCGATGGTCTGGTCGCGGAGGTTCGTCGTGATGGTCGTCGGTGCATCGCTGACCCGCTCCTCCCAGTGGCGGATGTCGTTGCCCTGCACCACCAACACGTCCAAGTCGCCCGTCGTCGGTGGCGGTTCGATGGTCGCCAGCACAGAGATCAGCAGCCCCCCGACGAGCAGCGCCAGCGGCAGGGTGGTGGCACGCAACGCATCCTCCACCGGTTCGTCCCCACGGTTGCGGACCTGGTGAACGGTGGAGCGCACGGCGACGGCCGCCGCAACGCCGATGAGTGTCACGACGAACGTGATGCCACGACCACCGACCAGACGCGCCATGGGCAGCATCCAGGACCCGTCAGCATGCGCATAGGCGATCGCGCCCCACTCGAAGCCGTTCAACGGCACGATGGCCCGCCCCGCGTCAATGCCCGTCCACGCCACGGCGCCCACCAGCGGCAGCAGCGGATGATCGAGGAAGCGGTCGAGGAGCACTGCCAGCAGAGCCATCCAGGCCGCCTGGACCCCGACCAACAGCGCCCACCCCACGTATCCGGCGGGAGCGATCAACCAGGACAGCATCGGCCCGAAGGCGACCAGCCCACTGAGTGCACCCAGGCGAAGGGCCCGCGGCCACGACCTCGATGTCGTGGCTCCGGCCCGGTCCAGCCAGAGAGCCGCGACCAGCAGTGGCGGATGCAGGAACGTCAGCCACCACAGCCCAACCGGCGGATGAGCCGCCAGTAGCGCAAGTCCGGACAAGGCGGCGATCGTCGGGGCGAGCGCGGCCACTCCGCGAGGTGAGGTCACACGCAGTCGCGGCAGATCATGTTCTTGGCATCGGCCAGCTGCGTGTCGCGCATCGCGAGATGGCACGAGCGGCAGACGAACTCACCGTCGCGAAGACCCTCGATCTCGTCGTCCTCGTCGTTGTCCTCGTCGCCGACCACTGCCGCGGCCAGCGCATCGTCGTCGTCATCAAAGGCGGCGTCGGGAGCCACCATGGAGGTCGCAACGGGTGCCGAATCCTTGTCCTCGTCGTCGGCCAGGTCCTCGTCCGCGGCAACGTCGTCGTCCCCCTCCAGATGCTCGTCGGCCGGATCGTCGTCCGCGTCGTCGACCTCTTCGTCAAAGGGATCAACCTGCTTGGCAACGGCGTTGTCCGCGTCCGTCTCCAGGGCGTCCGACGCGTCGCGTCGAGTCGTCGTGCGGGCTGCCACGGCCGTGCTCCTGCTCATGACCGCTCGACGCGTCTCGTCCAGCGGGCGCGAGTGGTACCAGAGAAAGGCAGACCGGCGCAAGCGGCCGGCAGGTCGCGGGAGCCCCGAACCAGGTTCGGGGCTCCCGGAAGACCGGGCGAGTCGGTCGCCGTTGGGGCCGCGTGGTTCCGGTACGGCAGGATCCAGCACGTTGTCTACTGAGCGATGACTCGCCGAGGCAAGTGCGTTCGCGCTCGGTACTTCGGTGGCCTTCTCAGCCGCCGGCCGCCCACCAGCACGATCGCCCCCGCCTCGGGCCGAAACCAATCATTCGGGGACGGGTGTCGTCAAGCTGCTCTGGGGATGCGGGATGAGCCATTGCGCATACCGCGCGGCCGATGTGCGCAGGCGAGCGTCAGCCCGCCAGAACCACTCGCCCGGGTGCATCCGGCAAGGGCAGTTCCCCGTGCGCGACGCGCCCTTGGACGAGGGTCGCCACGCACGCCGTTCCGCGTGGATCGTCGGCGCGATAGGGATCACCTTCGAAGATCGCCAAATCCGCGCGCATGCCCGCTCGGACGACGCCGACATACCGTTCCTGGCGAGCAGCATGCCGTCCCCCGAGCGTCGACATGCTCACCGCCTCGAGGCGACTGACCTCGTGCTCGGAGTGCCGGCGGTGCTGAGCCGCCATGACCATTTCCCAGGGATCCATCGATGTGACGCTGACGTCGGAGCCGAAGGCCAGGGCGACGCCACGATCGGCGAGCGCACGGAACGGGTTGGTCAGCCGCGCCCGGTCCGAGCCGAGTCTGGCCGTATACATGCCATCCTCCGTTCCCCAGAGCGTCTCGAACGATGGCTGGGCGGAGATGACCAAGCCCAGGTCGGCAATGTCATCGAAGAGTTCCGGCGGGAGAACCTCGGCGTGTTCGATGCGGTGGCGCCCACGACGGACCGCGTCGTGGAGACCGTCCTCGTGTAAGCGCTCGGACACCGACCGCCAGCACCGGACGGCCTGGTGGATGGCGGCATCACCGATTGCGTGGACGGCGGTCTGCAACCCGGCCCTCGTGGCCTCCAGGTACCACGCGGTCAGGGTGTCGTCGTCCAACTCGAGGTGGCCGCTGGTGGTCGGGCGATCGGCATAGGGATCCACCAGGGCCGCGGTGTGCGCGCCCAACGATCCATCGAGGAACAGATCGCCGCCGACGTGGCGAAGGTCTCGCGCCAGGGCCGTTCGAACATCCATGCCCGCCCAGTACGGCACGACCTCGATCGGCCATTCGCCCTCGAGCCACTGGTCGAAATCGTCCAGCCCCATGACGTCGGGACTTCCCATTTCGTGGACCGAGGCGACCCCGAGTCGGGCTGCCTGTCCAACCGCCTCCCGGCGGGCCGCCCGTAGTTCCGATTCCTCCATCGCTCCGACACTCCACCGACGGATGATGTGGTTGGCGTCGCGCCGCAACACACCGGTTGGCTCGCCGGTCGCATCTCGCTCGATGCCCTCGCTGCGCGCGAGGGGGGCGGCGGCCAGCGTGCGCCGATCAACGAGGCTCGCGTGCCCGTCGACGCGGGACAGATACACCGCCCGGCCACCGGCGACCCGCGCCAGGTCGTCAGGCGTGGGAAGTTCGTCCGGGAAGTCATGCGGATCGAACCCGTGCCCCCACAGCACGCGCCCGGTGTGGGCACCGGCGTAGGTGGCAACGGCCTGTAGCAGCTCCGCCCCGCTGCGAACGGCGGACAGGTCCAGACTGGACAGTGCCAGACCCATCGGCGTGAGGTGGACGTGTGCATCCACGAACGCCGGACCGATCACGCAGCCGTCCACATCCACCCGGTCCTGGTGCGGCGGTGCCTGGTCGGGGTCATCGCCGACCCAGACCACCCGACTCCCCCGCACGATCAGCGCGCGCGCGTGCTTGCGGCCATGGCCCAGGGTCAGAATGCGGTCGCCGACGATCAGGGTGCCACGTGCGGTGGCTGAGCCCCGATCCGACGCCGATGGCGTCACGATGCTCTTCACGCCTGCTCCGGTCGGGGAACGCCCACTCGTCACGTGGCGGTTCGCTGGCACGCCGACAGCCTACGACGCCGGTCGTCGAGATGCCCGTAAGCACCCGTCGACCGGTCACCACCCTTGTCAAGCAACGAAAGATCCGGGTGCGGCCGTCAGCTGTTGGCCCCGGCAAGTGCTACGACCATCACCAGCAGAACCGTCCCCGTCGCGAACAGGCCGACGCTGATCAGCACCCTGGTCACCGCAACCGGGTCGCGTCGTGCCTCGTCGACGATGGCGAACAGGATGGTCCACAGCGCAGCCAGGACGGCCCCGAAGGCGGTTCCGGCCAGGACCATCGCGAAGCCGACGCGGCCGTCGAAACCTGCGAACCCGAGGGCCGCCGCACTGACCATCCCCAAGGCCAATCCGAACAGCAGGATGCGCCGCGTTCCTCGAAGGCGAGATCGGTCATGATCGGTGAGCAGCAGCCATGCTCTGCGCCGGCGGCTCACGACGTCAGGGACCGGGCGATGACCATGCGCTGGATCTGGTTGGTGCCCTCGACGATCTGGAGGATCTTGGCCTCGCGCAGGTAGCGCTCGACGGGCACGTCGGTCGTCAGTCCGATGCCACCGAAAACCTGCACGGCATCGGTCGTGGTCTGCATGGCCGCATCCGTGGCGACCAGCTTGGCCATGGCCGCGATCCGCGTGACATCCATCCCCTGGTCGCGCTGCTCCGCCGCCGATCGGTACAGCGCCCGCGCCGCTTCGGTGCGTGCCGCCATGTCGGCCAGGAGGAACCCCACGCCCTGGAAGTCGGCGATTGGCCGGCCGAACTGTTCACGCTCACCGGCGTACGCAACGGCCTGATCGAGCGCAGCCTGCGCCAGGCCAACGGCGCACGCAGCGATCCCCAGCCGTCCACCGTCGAGGGATGCCATCGCGATCCGGAACCCCTGACCTTCCACCTCGCCGAGGAGGCGATCCGCCGCGACGGGAGCATCATCGAACACCATCTGGGCGGTCGGAGACGCCCACATCGCGATCTTTTTCTCCGGCGGCGCGACGGTCAATCCCGGTTGGTCGGCGTCGATCACGAATGCGCTGATACCGCGGGCGCCGTCGTCCGACGTGCGGGCCATGACCAGGTACCGATCCGCCACGCCCCCGTGGGTGACCCACGCCTTGGTGCCCGAGATCCGATAGTGGTCCCCCTCCCGGACCGCGCGTGTGGTCAGTGCCGCGGCATCGGATCCTGACCCGGTTTCGGACAGGGAGTAGGCGCCAAGCAGACGACCTGCGACCAGATCCGGCACGAACCGATCACGTTGCTCGGGAGTGGCATACGTGTCGATGCCCCACGTCGATAGACCATGGACCGACAGTCCCATGCCGAGAGCGGCGAACGCCCGGGTGATCTCCTCGATGACCATCAGGTAGGTACGCAACGCCAGGGCGGATCCACCGACCTGCGTGCTGAACGGCAGTCCGGTCACGTCCAGCTGGCTCAACCGGTCGAACAGGGGTCGGGGGAAGGCATGGTCGCGTTCGTAGTCACCCGCCACGGGCGCGACCTCTGCGGCGGCGAAGCCGCGGACCATGGCGATGAGTTCACGTTCCTCGTCCGACAGCCGATGCACGTCAGCGGCCCTTGGCGGCGTTCGGCGTCAGGGACATCAGGACGCGGCGCGGTTCGTAGCCAAGCGATTCGAGGAAGCGGCGGCCGTCCTCGTTGGGTGCCGTCACGGAGATCTCCACGACGGGGACCCGGGTGTCCTCGGCCCACGACTGGATCGCGGCCAGCAACGCGTGGCCAACGCCGCGTCGGCGGGCCGCGGTCCTGGTGAAGACCGGACCGATCGTGCAGCCCGCCGGCCGCATGGTTCCCGCGGCGTAGCCGAGCGGCGTATCGTCGGCGTCCGTGGCCAGCCAGAAAATCCCTCCCTGCGGCAGTGGGGGGTCCGGTGCCGCGTCACGCAGGGACTCCTGCTCCCGCTTGTACTCGCCCGCCAATGGCCGGATCTCTTCGATGCGTGCGCGGCGCACCTTAACCTCGGTGTCGGTCATGCGGTTCTCCTCGTCCACGATCGTGGCATTGCACTCCGGTCGGCGGTCCCGTCACCCGGTGACGATGATGCCACGCGGTCGATGATTGACCCGTTCGACCCCGTCCTCCGTGACCAGCACGATGTCCTCGATGCGGGCACCGAATCGATCGGGAACGTAGATGCCCGGCTCGACGGAGAACGCCATACCCGGCTCCAGGATCTGGTCATTGCCCGCGACGATCCACGGCTCCTCGTGCTCCTCCACGCCGATGCCGTGCCCCGTGCGATGCATGAAGCGCTCGCCGTAGCCGGCCTTGGTGATCGGTTGACGCGCAGCTGCGTCGATCGACGCAGCCGTCTCGCCGGGACGTACGGCAGCCACCGACCGGTCCTGGGCGGCTTCCAGCACCGCATGCAGTTCGCCGTACTCGGCCGGGATGTCACCGAGCACGTAGTTTCGCGTGCAATCCGAGCAGTACCCCTGTCGCGTCCCCCCGATGTCGACGACCACCGGATCACCCGCCTGCAGCACGCGGTCACCGGTCTCGTGATGGGGTGAGGCCCCGTTGGGACCAGAGCCCACGATGACGAAGTTCACCTCGTCGTGGTCCGCCAGGATCAGCTCCGCGATATCGCGGCCGACCTCACGTTCGGTCCGTCCGACCTGGAGGAGTGCGGGCACCTGTGCATGCACCTGATCGATCGCCGCGCCGACGTCCCGGAGCGCCTGACACTCCTCGTCGCTCTTGATCATCCGCAGTTCGCGCATGACTGATGAGCCGGGCAGCCAGATGGCGGACGGTAGGGCTGCCTGGAGCTTCAGCGTGAAGCTGGTCCACAGGCGGTCCTGGACGGCGTACCGGCATGCGGTGTCCCCGCTGATCCGATCCTTCACGAGCGCCATGGGATCTTCGGTCTCGTCCCACGCCACGATCGTGGCAGAGCGGTCGGCACCGCTGGCCCGGGCCCGTGGCGCTTCCAGAGCCGGAACGATCAGGGTCGCGTCTCCCTCGGCGGGGACCACCAGCAGGGTGAGGCGTTCCAGTGGCAACGCGTGGTAGCCGACCAGCCAACGCAGGTCTGCACTCGGACCCACCAGCAGCGCATCGACATCGCGTCGGCGTAGGACGGCCTGCGTCCTTGCCAGGCGGTCGTCGGTCACATGGACTCCTTCGCGCAGTGGCCAGGCATCGTAGGTCGTCTCCCGCATGGCATCGTCGGGCGGTCGACGACGGTCTCAGAGCTTGAAACGCAGGACGCCCGGTAACACGTCGAAACGTGCTGGCGTGGTCCCGATCCGCTCGCCATCCGCCTCCACCGCCAACGGCCGGGGGGCGTCGACCGTCACGCCGGCCGACTGCCATTCACGGATGTCTGGCCGCGACAGGTGGTCGCCGGTCCATAGCAGCCGGCCGGCACGCAGGATGTCCAGCGGCGAGCCGCCCCACGACTGGACATTGAAGCGTCCATCCGACGGGATCGCACGTGGTGCCACATGCATGCCGCCCCCGAAGAACTGACCGTTGGCGACGATCACGTTGCACAGCGGTTCCGTTCTCGTCCCACCGTCCACGGTCACGCGCGTGAGGATTCTCCGGAACCGACCCCAACCCACGACGATACCGATGGGGTACCGCGCAGCGCCCAGCCTGCGCGGGAGCCGAGCGCACGTGTCCACCACCGTTCCCCCGAAGCCGGCCTGCGCGATGTTCACGAAGACGCGCTCGATCCGTGCACCGTTCGCGTCCACGGCGGCGAGGTGGCCGAGATCGATCCGGGTGGTGGCATCGGTGGCCAGATGGCCGGCCAGGACCTCGGGCCGACGGTCGAGCCCGAATGTGCGGGCGAAGTCGCTGCCGCTCCCGGCACTGACGACCGCCAGCACGGGATCGTCGCCGCGGACCGTCCGTGTCGTCGCGTCGACGAGCCCGTTCGCGACCTCGTGCACGGTGCCGTCACCACCGACGGCCACCAGGAACGTCCGCCCGTCCTCGGTCACCGCCGCTCTGGCGATGTCCGTTGCCTCGCCCGGTGCACCCGTCACAACGATGTCGACGTCGACGCCACGCGCATCCAGCGCGGCAAGCAGGCGGGGCAGGACGGCGTCCCGACCGCCGCCGGCCGCTGGGTTGGCGATCAGCAGGGGCGTACCCAAGGGATGCGACAGCGGGGTCTCCTGGATCGGACGAACGGCGCAGCCTATCGCTGCCCTGGTGGGACCACGGTGTCAGGCTTCGACGATCCCACGACGGAGCCCGTCCATGGCCGTCCGGGCCGACGACGACAGCTCGGGGCTGCCGACGCTCCGCAGCTGTCCGACCAGGTCGGCCACCTGCTTGATGTTGCGGACGAAGTCGCCGCCGGTCAGCTCGAGGTCGTCCAGCGAGGTGTCCAGATCGGCACCGGACGCCCACCGCCAGGCCGCTGCGACGAACCCCGCATCGAGGTCCCGCAGGGGCCGCACGCCGGCGGCCCGCTCGCGTGTGCGCAGTTCCTCGGCCAACTCGAAGATAGCGTGTGTGGTTTCGTAGATCCCGACCGTCGGGAGTTCGGGGCGCAGGGTGGGGTCTCCCCCACGAGGTTCATAGAGAAACACGGATGCCACGCCCGCCAGCTCGGACGCGGAGAGCTCGTCCAGCAGGCCCCGGCGGACCGCTTCGGCCACCAACAGATCCACCTCGCTGTAGATGCCGCCGAGCAGCAGACCGTCGTCCGTGGGCGACGAGGCAGCATCCACGTACTCGAGGTCACGTAGGACCCGCAGGATGCGTTCGAGTTGACGTACCAGCGACCCGGTGGCGTGCCGGATCGTGCCGCGCAGCGCATCGGCCTCGTCGACGAGGTCGTCCGCCCGTTGCTGCCAGACCTCGTGCTCAGATCGGTCCGGGCAGTGGTGGCAGGGATGGGAATGGACGCGGTCCTGCAGCTCGCGAACCTCTGGCGACGGGCCGGTGTCGGCGACATCGTGCTCGACGTGCGTTTCGTCTTCGATCGCGGGGGGATCGACGCCCCGCAGGGTGTTGCCGATCTCTTTGCGGTACTCCTTCTGGCGGGGATTTCCCGACGTCGGCAGGCGGATCTGTTCGACCGCCTCCGGGGGCAGCTGCAGCTCACGGGGCCCGACCCGCGTCAGGGCCCGTTCGTCGGTCACGACCTGAGCCAGCGGTGTCCCCCCCTTGCTCAGCTGGATGCCGACCACGGCGGCCAACCCCCGACGTCCCACCCAGGGCAGGTGCAGTACGTCGCCCGGGTTGAGCCGCGCGATCGCGTCGCGGACGGCGGAGTCCGAGCGTCGCTGGTGCGTTTGCGCTTCTGCCAGCTGCAGGCGGCCGAGTTCCTGGCGCAGGGCCCAGTACCCCGCCCAGTCCCCCTGCTCGCAATCGAGGTGGCCGGCGTATCCGCGAAGCGCGGCTTCCAACTCGAGCAGGCGGTCGGCTTTCCGTGTCACCGACGAGTCCGCCTCGAATTGCGCGAAGGACGCGCCCAGGAGGCCCTCCGCTTCACGCAGGTCGTGATGCCGCAGGAGATTGACCGCCATGTTGTACGACGGTGCGAACGAACTGCGCAATGGATAGGTCCGGGTGCCCACCAGACCGGCGACCGTCGTGAAGTTCAGGTCGCGCTGGTAGAGCACCACGGCATGTCCCACCGTGTCGATTCCCCGTCGACCGGCCCGGCCGGTCAACTGGGTGTACTCCCCCGGTGTGAGCAGGACGTGCGCTTCACCGTTCCACTTCTCCAGGCGTTCGATCACGACGGTCTTGGCCGGCATGTTGATTCCCAGCGCCAGCGTCTCGGTCGCGACGACGACCTTCAGTAGCCCCCGCTGGAACAGCAGCTCCACCACTTCCTTGAAGGCCGGGACCATTCCGGCGTGGTGCGCGGCGATCCCGTCCAACAGCGCGGCACGCCAGACGGAGAACCCCAACACCCGCAGGTCCTCCGCCGGGATGTCGGCGAGCAGGGTGTCGACGAGCGTGGCGATCTCTTCTCGCTCGTCGTGATCGGTGAGGCCCACGCCCGACCGCACGAGCTGCTCGACGGCTTTCTCGCAGCCGTTGCGGGAGAAGACGAAGAAGATGGCGGGCAGCCAGCTGCGGGCCGCGAGTTCCGCCACGACCTGGGGGCGGGGTGGCCACCGCAGGCGCACCTCCGGGGCCATCCGACGGCCCTTGTTGGTGACCCGGTTGCGCTGGCGGGATCGCCGTTCCAGCATGACGACATCCGGGTTGGGGACGCCGGCGAGCGCCTGGGATGCGCGTTCACGGTGCTCCTTGCTCGCGCCCTTCTTCTTGCCGGC
>JBDNIX010000237.1:0-7427 GCA_041688045.1 Nitriliruptoraceae bacterium | reverse complement strand
CGCCAACGGGACCGCAACCAGTGCCATGACGAGTGGTACAACGAGCCGCGGAAACACACGACCAGTCCCCGCACGGGCACTGCTGCGCTCAGACACCCGCCACCTCCGGAAGCCGACTCAGTCCGCGACCCGGTCCACGAATCGCTGCACCGTCGGCAGCAGGGCGCTCGCGGCCGCGACCTTCAGCGCATCCCCGATCAGGAACGGCACGATCGCCGCCATCACGGTGGCCCGGGGACCGAAGCCGAGGATCAGGCCCAGCACCGGAGCACCGATCGCGTAGATCACGACGTTCCCCAGCACCATCGCCCCGAAGGCACCCCGATAGCTGGCCGTCCGTCCGGCGCGGGCCAGGCGACCCACCAGCAACGCGGCCAGGACGAACCCGGCGATATAGCCCAAGGTGATGCCGCTGGTCGCCGCGAACCACGGCATGCCGAGGGCGCCCAGGGCGAAGTACAGCCCTGCACCCGAGGCCGAGCGCGTCGCTCCGAGCGTGGCAGCGCCCAACAGCACGACAAAGGTCTGGGCCGTCACCGGCGCCGGAGACCACGGCGTCAGGAAGCCGATCTGCGAGCTGGCAGCGATGGCAACGGTGAATGTCCCGACGAGCAACAGATCCCGCACCCACGCCCATGGGATGAGGTCGGCCAGGACGGGCGAGACGGCCCGCGCGGTGGAAGAGGAAGAACTCACGGTGCAACTCCCAGATCAAGAGACGTCGAGGTAGTGCACACGATAGTCCGCCTGGTCCCGCCCCGTCCCGCCCCGTCCCGCCCGGTTGCACCGTCGGGACCCCTCACCCCGCCGCGACGATCCGAATGGAAGCCACCGCCGCTCCGCCGGGTTGACGGAACCGGCAGGCACCGATGCTCCACGCCGCTCCTCCATGTCCATCCACCCGACGACCACACCATTTTTCCTCCGGCAACCGCCCCCAACTCACGGAGGTTGCGTGCAGACGCCTACGATCACCACCATGTCTGGTGACTCGCGGCAAACCGCGTTCCGGGAGTACGTGCTCCCGGAACTGGATGTAATGCTCCGGGTCGCCCGGAGGTTGACACGTAGCCCACACGAGGCCGAGGATCTGGTCCAGGATGCCCTGGTCCGGGCCTACCGGGCGCTGGACCGTTTTGACGGCCGCTACCCGCGCGCCTGGCTCCTGACGATCCTGCGCAATACCCACTACAACCGTCTACGCAAACGCACACCCGACCTGCTGGAGGATGAGCTCGCCCAGAAGCTCCCGGGCCGAGGCGCGGACGCACGCGACGGAACCTCCGAAGCGGCCCTCGGCAGTGGTTTCGACCCACTGGTACACGATGCGCTGAAGAGTCTGTCGATCAAGCACCGTCAGGTCATCGCCCTGGTTGACCTCGACGGACTGACCTATCAGGAAGCCGCCGACATGCTGGGCATCCCACCCGGCACGGTGATGAGCCGATTGCACCGAGCACGCGCAAAGGTCCGCGAGCATCTGGAAGCCGCCGGATTCGGACAGGAGACATCATGACGTGGTTCCGACGTGGGGCCATCACGCCGCTGTCCGCGGAGCCCGATTGCCACGAGGTGGCGCGGGTTCTGCAGGCCTTCCTGGACGGCGAACTGGGGCCTGACAACGCGGAAAAGGTTGCCGCCCACCTGGCGCACTGCGAACCCTGCGACATAGAATCGAACACTGTCGACGCCGTCCGCGATGCCATCCGGGCCCAGCGCCCCGATATCGACGTCGATGAGCTTGGGCGGTTGGAGAGCTTCGTCAACGACATTGATCGCCACGCGACATAGGCCGTCCGACCGCCGGCGGCAGCGCGGTCGCGCAGCCCGTCAGGATCAAGCCGCGACGATCAGTCCGTGAACTCGGACTTGATCTGCGCGAGCTGCTCGTGTTCACCCGGTACCGGGATGGGATACTGCCCGGTGAAGCATGCGGTGCACAGACCATCGCGTTCGTTCGGGGTCGAGTCGATCAGCCCGTCCAACGAGATGTAGTGCAGGCTGTCGCAGCCGATGAAGTCGCGGATCTCGTCGATGGAGAGGTCCGCACCGATCAGCTCCGCGCGGGAGGCCATGTCGATGCCGTGGTGACGCCAGTGGGATTTGACAGTCGTGCGCAGAGTCACGGATTCTCGCTCGAACCCTCCCTTAACGGCCATCTCAGCCGGCTTTTCGCATTCGCCGTCGTTCGCCAAGACAAGCCGCGATTTGCCGTCATTTGCCGTCGGCACTGGACCTGGACTTGAGAAGGCGATGAAGGGCGGGGCCTCGACCTGCGTTTTCTGCTCACGATGGTCGACCGCGAGCCTCGTGAAAGCGTAGTTCTCGGAGGTTGGCGCGCCGTTGAGGCAGCAGCCACGCGAAGCAGGCGTAGCCGCTGCGTTGCGAACGAAGCTCGGGCGAGTCTCGAAGTCGCGAAATTCGTTCCCGAAACGTGCTGTAGCTGCATGAATTCGCATTCGTACCGCTGCAACAATCCGCGCGTCACTGTGGTGATGAAGACGGCCATACACCAGGCTGCGACCGAGACCGTCGTGTGGCTCGCACCGGCACGCGGGCTGAGCGGCCCGGCACCTGCGAGCGACGCATGGCCCACCGAGCGAAGGACCAGCGATCGGAAGCTCAGCAGACGCCGAGGCAGCGACCGGGGATGCGGGGTCCGTCTCGCGGGTCGTCGTGATCGGCGCCGGATCCGCGGGACTGGCCACCCTTCGGCGCCTGACGCCCCTTGCCATCACGCTGGTCGATCAGCACAACTACCGCACGTTCCAACCCCTGCTCTATCAGGCGGCGACCCCCGGCCTCGAACCGCAGAGCATCGGGCGGAACCTGCGCAGCGTCGTGCGCGGATCACCGGTCGACGTCCGGCTCGGTCGGGTCGAACGGATCGACCGGTCTGAACCTTTCATCCATCTGCATCAGGGCGAGCCGATCGCCTACGACCAGGTGGTGGTCGCGGCCGGGCCCGTGACCGCCGACGATGGCATCGACGGGGTCGCGGAGCACGCTCTTCCCACTGCCGTGGATCCCGGAAGCCATCGCCATCCGGGAGCATCTGCTCACACAGTTCGAGCGGGTCGAGGCCGATCCGACCCTCGTCGACCAAGGTCCCCTGACCTTCGTGGTTACAGGCGGAGGCCGGACCAGCGTGGAACTGTGCGGAGCGATCGCGGAGCTGATCGATCATGCCGTTCGCCTCGACCATCCCCAGGTAGATCTCTCGTGTGCACGGATCGTGCTCGTCGAGATGCTCGACGACGTCCTGCAGCCCTACCGCAAGCGAAGCCGGCGTTACGTCCGTTGCGCGTTCGAGGAGCGCGATGTCGACGTGCGAACGGGCACGGCGATCGAGCGGGTCCGTGCCGGCCATGTAGCGCTCTCGGACGGCGATCAGTTGCCGACCCAGACGGTGATCTGGACGGCGGGCGTGCGGGCCAGCCCCGTCCTGCGAACTGCTCGACGTCGAGCTCGCGAAGGGCGGGCAGGTCGAGGTCAACGCGGACCTGCGCCTTGCGGACGACCCGAGCGTCTTCGTCGCCGGGGACCTGGCCGCGGCCACCGGCCCGGACGGCGAGGCGCTGCCAGCTCGCACCCGTCGCGATCCAGCAGGTCAGGCAGGTCGAGCAGGTTGCGGACCAGATCGAGCGCATCGTCTCCGGTCGGGCGACCCACCCCTTCGGCTATCGGGGCCGGGGCACCATGGCGACGATCGGCCGCCGTGACGCCGTGGCGAAGCTGCCTGGCCGCATCCGTCTGTCGGGGACGGCCGGCTGATTCGCCGGGCTCGGCCTACACCTGTCCTACGTGGTGGGGTTCCGTAATCGGCTCACGGTGCTGTTGAACTGGACGTACAACTACGTCACCTACGACCGCACGGCGCGCATGATCCTGCACGCCGAGCCACCCGACGACGGCGGTCACGAGCGTCCGATCAGGTCGCGTGAGCCGGCGCGCACGTAGGCTTTGCCGCGACGTCGACCGAAGTGGAGATGCGATGGTGGGCTGGATCCTCGGAGTTCCCTTCTGGACCGGGTCATCGTCGGGGTGTTCGTGACACTGTTGCTCACCGCGATCTTCTGACGTCCGGCGTCCGCATGCTCCGCCCGAGCCGCTGCACCGCTCGGCCTACGTATCGGGCGAACGACGCCCCGGCGGGGTCGCGCCCTCCGCAACCACGAAACGTTCCGCCACCCTGAGCCAACGCTGGCTTCGTGCGGCGATGCGCGAGGTCGGGTCCTGCGCAGCGATCTCGCGCAGCAGGGCGACGGCGGTCGCTGCGACCCGCGCGGCGAACGCTTCACCTTCCTCGCCGGGCCCCGGCCGGTCGGGCACGACCACGTCCACGATGCCATGCCGTCGCAGGTCGGTCGAGGAGATGGCCTGCGCCTTGGCGAGTTCCTCCGCGCGGTCGACGGTGCGGTGGAGGATTTCCGAGGCGCCTTCGGGCGCGATGGGAGCGAGCCAGGCGTGCTCGCAGGCCACGACGCGGTCAGCGGGGAACAACGCGACCGCCCCGCCTCCGGTCCCTTCACCGAAGAGCAGCGACAACGTCGGTACGCGAAGGGCGGAGAGGTCGGCCAGACAACGAGCCACCTCGGCGGCGAGGCCCGACTCCTCGGACGCCACGCTGATGTCCGCCCCGGTGGTGTCGATGATGGTCACGAACGGCAGGTGGAGTTCGTCGGCGAGCAGCATCGCGCGGCGCACCGTGCGGTAGCCCGCGGAGGTCAGGGACGCGCCGCGCTGGCCGGGTGGTCGGTCCGCGGCCACGACGACCGCCGGGATGCCGTGGATCCGGGCCACCGCCGCGATACATCCCGGATCGCGGCCACCGACACCGTCGCCCGACAAGGCGGTGATCTGGGAGACGCAGGCGTCGAACAACTCGCGCACGCCCGGCCGGTCGACCCGGCGCGAGCGCGTCACCGCCGTCCACGGATCCACCTCGGCATCCTCGGGCAGGTGCAGGATCGGTGCATCGAGGTGCTCAGGCTTGGCAGGCGCCAGCACCTCGAGCGCGGTGGCGAGCGCGCCACGCAACTCGTTACGGGGCACGACCCGGTCAACGAGCCCGTGGGCGTGGAGGTTCTCGGCCGTCTGGACCCCGTCGGGCAAGGACTCCCCCGTCAGCGCGGCGATGACCCGCGGACCCGTCAGACCGATCAGCGCCCCCGGCTCGGCGAACGTGATGTGGCCGAGCGAGCCCCAGGTTGCCAGTACACCGCCGGTGGTCGGGTGGCGGAGGTAGACGAGGTAGGGCAGGCGCGCGTCACGCAGCCGCCGGACCGCGGCGGCGACGGCCGCCATCTGTACGAAGGCCGGTGTGCCCTCCTGCATGCGGGTGCCGCCGGAGGCCGGAAGGCCGATCACCGGCAGGCGCTCGGTGATCGCGCGGTCGAACGCCCGGCAGATGCGAAGCGCCGCGCCGATGCCCATCGTGCCGGCCAGGAACCCGAAGTCGCTGGCCACGATCGCGCAAGGGGTTCCACCGATCGTCGCACGACCGGTCCACACGGACTCGTCGCCCACGGCTTCGATCCGAGCCGCCGCCAGCCGCTCCCGGTAGGGCTTGCGGTCCGTGAAGGACATCGGATCATCGACGATCTGCTCCCCGGCCCAGAGTTCCAGGGAGCCGGGGTCCACGGTCTCGGTCACGATCGCAGGTGCAGTGGTGGGCATCGTCTCGTCCTCGGGTGGGTCGGTCGGGTGGCACGGCACAGATCAGCACACGTTCATCGGACCAGTCCCGCAAGCGGGGGCCGGCTCGCGACTCGCGCCGACCACCGCGGAACCACCGCCAGCAGGTAGCAGGCCGCCGCCGCAACCCACATCCAGGCGTAGCCCGCCATGACGATCAGGCGCCCGGCGATCGGGGGCGTGAACCAGAGGCCGAGGTAGCAGGCCGCCGCGACCCAGCCGGTCGCACGGCCAGCCCCCCCTCGGGCGGACCCGCCCGTACGACGGCGAGGAAAGCGAGTGCAGGCCAGGTCCTACGCGTCGCCCCGAAGACGACCGCGCCGATCCAGATCCAGGTCGCATCGACCGCGCCGGCGGCGATGATGGCGACGGAGCCCAACTCCATCATCAGCACCAACCGCGAGCCGGACTGCGTCGTGACCCGAAGGAAGAGGCCCAGCCCGAGGCGGCAGAACAGGGCTGTCGATCCGAAGACCGCGACGATCCGATCGTCGCCAGCCAGCTTCCGTAGTGACGCCTTGCTCGTCCACGGTTTGCGTGCACGACTGGTGCTCACGCTCGCCGCCCGGTCCGATGCCGGCTCGATCGGGAACCTCGCGCGCGACAGGAAGATCACCCGCCGCAACTGCGAGAGGCCGTGGAGTGATGCGGACGCCTGTTCCATGAGGTCCCGAGCGCGTCCTGTCGGTGCGCCAAAGGGCAAGACCGTATTCTCGACGTCCACGACGGTGGCGAACGGCGAACCATGGCGATCGAGCGCGCCGACGAGGTCGGACTGCGCGCTGCGACCGACGCGCTGGTCACCATCCGAACGCACCGATGCCCCCACAGACCGTCTCCATGTACGGATGATAGGCGCCTCCAACCTCCCGGGAGCGGAGCCGCACCCGAGGCAGCCGAGCCCGTTACCTTGGATTCACGCGCGGCGGCTGTTCAGCCGGCGTTGATCGGATTCCGGTCGGCAGCCTAGGGATGATGCCGTTCTGGTGGTGTCCTTGGGTGGGTCTCGCTGAATCGGATGTCGCTGTGACGAAAGTGGTGACTGCCAGTGGCTGACGCCGCAGACGGCGTCGGCGGCTGAGTTCGGGTGAAGCACGCCGGTCTGGTTCGTTGAACGGTCGAAGGTCCTTGGTTCGGAGCTGTCACTACTCCATCCTTCACCATCATGGGTTCTGCGAAATAGCCCCAGGCAGGCATTCGGGTCGGCTCGGAGTTCTTCACCGAACCCGAGCAGGTCGCGCAGCGCCGCCACGAGGCGCTGCGCGCCTACTTCGTCGAGGAGCGAATGCTGCCGAGGCGGGGCAACGGTTTGGGTATACGACCACCACGATGCAGGCGATCGTGCGCGACTTCCGGACCGGTGACACCGACCTGTTCGTCGAACGTCGTCCCGGCCCGCGCACCGCGCCGGCCAAGCAGGCAGCCGACGACCAGGTGTTGCGCCTACGTGCCAAAGATCTGTCGATCGTCGACATCGCCGATGCGCTGGCCGACACGGCCACGCCGCTGAATCGGACCGGGGTGTGAGAGCTCCTGCGTGACGAGGAGTTCGACAAGCTCGCCCCCGACCGCCGTCCGCCCGTGGCCGGCTGCGTGATCCGCCGCATGCGAGGTTGCTCGACTGGCCCGCACAGCCGATGACCGTTGAGGCCGACCATGCCGGGGTGTTGCTGCTGGCGGGTGGGCTGGCCGACGAGGTCATGCGGTTCGTGCACCACTGGCGGGATGCG
>JBDNIX010000024.1:0-3557 GCA_041688045.1 Nitriliruptoraceae bacterium | reverse complement strand
CTACGGACGGCTGCCAATTTGTAACGTTTGGGCATGACACCCTGCGAACAGCCTTCCGGACCAGATCCCGGAAACGCAGAATGCGGCCTTCCATATAGTGCTAGAAGGCCGCATTCGGTCTGCGCTCTGGGAGGGATTCGAACCCCCGGCCGGCCTGATCCGTAGTCGCATGTCTTCACTGCAACTGAGCAAATACAGACGAACTGAGCGAATAGAGCGTCGTTGAGGGTGTGGACGGTGGGTACGTTTGGGCATGACCTGGGCACGGGTTCTCGCTGGGCAAGCGGAGACGCGCCTCATCCGGGTGGGGTCGTGAGCAGTCGGCGGGTCCCTTGACCGGCGGCCCGCTCAGCCGGATCGTCCAACACCTCCCATGCGAGATCTGCGGGAGGTGTCCGAGCAGGGCGCGCCCCCGCGCCGAGGTGGGATCGCGGGCGAGGAGCACCAGGCCCAGGGTTCCCGCAAGGACCCGGTGGACCGCGTCCTGCCCGTCATCGGTGCGCGCGAGCCGGAGATCGTCCGTGTCCGGCTGGAGCCGGGCCATCCGGCCAGCGGGGTCGACCAGGAGGACTCGCAGCGGGACCTCGTGGTCCGGATGCGTGGTCAGCGTCGGGGCACGCCCCGGATCGTCCGTGGCGACCGGCTGCAGTGAGGACGCGTTGCGCATCGACGCTCCGACCGGCTGGGCAGACGAGGAATCCCTCGTGCCGGGGGTCTGGAGCACGACGAGTAACTACAACGATGCCCGGGGAGCCCGGAAGGGTCCACGGATCGGCTCTCCGGGCGTCAGGCCAGCGGGAGTACGTAGCGCCAGACGGCGGCAACGTGTGCGGCGCTGGCAAGGACGACCATCACATGGAACGCCTCGTGGAAACCGAACCAGTCGGGCCAGAGGTTCGGACGCTGGCGGGCGTAGAACACGCCGCCCAGAATGTAGATCAGGCCGCCGAGACCGAATAGTACGAGGGCCGCCGGATCCAGTTCCGGGCCCAGCTTGACGAGCGGGATGGCAGCCAGGGCGCCAAACGAGGCGTAGGCGGCGACGCTGAGCCAGCGGGGTCCCTTGGCCGGCGAGACAGCGATGCCGGCCCCGATCACGGCGATGCTCCAGGTGACCACCAAGGCCCAGGTCCGCCACGGGCCGCTGAGCGCGTGCACGGCGACCGGCGTGAAGGTCGCGGCGATGAACACCTGGATCATCGCCACGTCCATGCGCGCCAGCAGCCGGCGCAGGGGAGCCGACCAGCGAGGCAGGTGGTAGGCGGCCGAGATCGTGTACAGCCCGACCAGGGAGATGCCGAAGACCGCGACGCTGATGCGCGAGGCACCCGGGGATGCCGAACGCCACAGCAGCACGGCCACCACGAGCGCTACGGGCGCCGCTACGCCGTGGATCCAGCCGCGGAGCCGAGGTCGCGGCGGATGGCTCGGCGCTCGTGTGTGGCGAGACATCCGGGGCTCCAAACGGATCGATGCCACGCGCTGAGGCCGTGCCGGGGTCCGGAGCAGGCATGGTTGGTCACGCTGCGGAGGCGGGGTCGCAGGCCTCGCGACCTACGAGCATCTCCGGAGTCCACGGTACGCCCTACGGCGACCGGCCGCTACGGGCCATCGGCCGTGCACCGATCAGCGATCCTCACATCGTCGCTGTACGAGCCAAGTGGAGCATCGGTCGATCTTCGGCTACTCGCTTCTCGCCGAGTTGACCTTTCGCGCTGGCCAGACCGTCGAGGGTATGGGCTCGGACTACCAACGCGACATCGACCTTCTCCTCGTCGATGAATACCAAGACCTCAACCACGCGGACATTCGCTGCATTCGCGCCTCGATGACTACGCGACTGAAGCCGACTACCCCCCGACCAATCGTGCTTGTCTGCATTCCGCTGGGGGCAGCCCTTCGCCGTGAACCGGCGGTCCATCAGCGGCCACCCCTGTTGTGTCACGGGGACAATGCCGATGTCCACCACGCGTCCTTGACCGGCACCCTCGGGGCCACCGGCCACCCCGGCGATGTGAGCGTCGACGGCTGCGTCGCAGGCACTGCAGTAGATGCGCGCGAGCAGCCGGATCAGGGTTGCGCGGTCGGATCGAATCGTTTGCCGAACGCGTGTCGCACCAGCTCCGTGTCGGCAGGGAGGAGGTCCGCGGCTTCGCAGCCGGCGACGACGAGCTGCGCCTGGTCGACGAGCATGGGGATCCGGTCGTGGAGCCCGACCGCCGCGAGGGATTCCTTGAGGAGGGCCAGCGCTTCGAGCAGGTACACGCAGACGGTTGGTTGCGAGGCGGCGGTCCTGCGAGTCTCGTTGAACGCCAAGCCGACGAGGTCGGCATGGGTGGGCTGTTGCGCGATGAGGAGGCGCTGCCCGTCGGGTCCGTCCTGCACCGGTGATGGAGGGTCTCTTTGGAGGAGCTCGGCCAGGACCGCGGCGACGTGGAAGATGGCGTCCTGCGCTGTGGTGGGGTCGTTGATGCCGGGCGACAGCGCCTTGATCGCGACGTCGGCGAGCTGGCGCAGCCCGTAGGAGGCGTCGTGTTGCATCGTGCGGGTGATGCCGACCTCGACGGCAACGCGGAGCTGGCGCTCGATGTCGTCGGGGTCGGCCGGTGGTGGCGACAGGGTGCACAGCGGTGCTCCCTTGATCGCGAAGCGGCCCGGGAACGTGTCGAGCTGCAAGGTCGACTCAGCGGGGGCGCAGCGCACAAGAGCATCGAAGTCGACCTGCTGCACCCAGCCGCTGCGGTCGAACCGCGCTACCCAGCACGGCACGCCGACCGTCGGCACACCCGCGGACGCCGGGTGGTCGGGGTCCACTGGTGCCCATTCGGAGCGGACCTGGGTGATGGCTTCGAGACGGACCCGTTCGAGGATCTCGCTGACGTCCATGGCGTGCGCACTGTGGTTGATGAACGCGACGATGGCCAGGATCGTGACGATGCCGAGCACCACGGCAACCGCGACCGACAGGTTCGGGATCACCGGCCGTCCGCTGTCCTCGAGCGGCGACCGGACCGAACGCAGCACGATGATGCAGTAGGTGAACGTGCCCACCACCAACGCCATCACCCGCTTGTTGAACGGGTCGCGGAACAGGGTGTGCACCACCCGCGGGGAGTACTGGCTCGAGTTGCCCTGGATGATCAGCAGCGACACCGAAAACGCGATGCCGGCGAAGGAGATCGTGGCGCCCGCGATCGTGCTCAGCAGCGCTCGGGCGCTGTTGACCGTGGACGTCAACCCGAACGGCAGCGTGGTCTGGCCACCGAGGTGGCGGTCGACGGCCAGCGTGGCGAACCCGACGACCACGGCCGCGACGACCGCGACCATCGGGACGAAGAACAGGCTGGCCCGGAGGCGCTCGACCAGCGAGCTGATTCGCAGTCGCATGGCACCCATCCTACTAATCGGTTCAAAAGTAGGTGGACTTTTGGGGTTGGTTCTGCTTGTATGCGGTCATGCGCGATAACGATGGCCGCAAGCTCGATCACCAGACCCTGGAAGCGCTGCGTGTGCGGGCGGTCCGCCAGATCGAGTCGGGTGCGCATCCGGTGGCGGTG
>JBDNIX010000236.1:0-3422 GCA_041688045.1 Nitriliruptoraceae bacterium | reverse complement strand
TCATAGGGGAAATCCGACCACGCGTGCTCGACCAGCGTGTCCCAGGTGGCACGGTCCAGCAGGAACCCGTGCTCCTCGCCGTTCGAAAGGTTCACGTCACGATCCTCCTGCGCCCGTACGGGCCGATCAGCAGCCGCGACCATACCCGGCAGGCACTAGCGTGTGAGTTTCCGCGCGGCGACGTCACGCCGCTCCGACCAACGCAGCGATTCGCACAACGCAGCGATCTGCATGAGGAGTCCCCATGCCCCTGGACGCCGACCTCAAGACCCTGGCCACCGGCAGGAACTTTGCGGCCTTCACGACCCTGTTCCCGGACGGCCAACCTCAGACACACATCATGTGGGTGGACGCGGACGACGATCACGTCTTGATCAACACCGAGGTGCACCGGGCCAAGTACCGCAACACCGACCAGGACCCACGGGTCACGATCACGATCTGGGACATTGACAACCCCTACCGCTACGCCGAGGTCCGGGGTCGTGTCACCGACGTCGTCACCGGACAGCCCGCGCGCGACCACATCGATGCGTGTTCACAGCGCTACTTCGACAAGCCGTACCCGAACGAGGTCCAGTCGGAACGTGCGATTCTGCGCATCACACCAGACAAGGTCCATCGCAACGGCATGTAGACACTTCACCAGATCACGTGCTGAACCGCCGCGTCGCATCGCATCTGGGCGACCTCGGTGATCGAGGCTGCCACCGTGCCGGTCGGCCCGCGGGATCAATCCTTCGGCAAGCCGGGGATGAACACGTTCGTCCGCCGCACGTACTCGTCGTATCCCTCACGCTTGGATGATCCGGCGCCCATGTTCTTGTCGGTGAGAGCGACCCCCGACACCTTGATGATGAAGAACGTCATGGCCAGCGATCCGACGAACGTCCACCACGCGCCGGTGGCGAGGGCGATCAGGAACAAGCTCCACCACACCGTCGTGTCGCCGAAGTAGTTGGGGTGTCGCGTGTAGCGCCAGAACCCCCGATCCATGACCTTCCCACGGTTGTCGGGGTCCGCCAGGAAGCGTGACAGCTGCCAGTCTCCCCCGGCCTCGAACGCAAAGCCCACCAGCCAGACCACAACACCGAGGTAATCGAGCCAGATCAAACCGGACGGGGCGTCGTACACCGTGGCGGCGAGAAGCGGCAACGAGATGAACCACGCCAACACCCCCTGCAGTAGGAAGATCGTGACGAGGCTGCGCACGACGAAGCTGTCCGGGTTGCGGCGACGCATGGCCTGGTAGCGCTTGTCCTCGACGTCGCCCCAGTTGCGCCAGGTGATGTAGATCGACAGCCGCAGGCCCCAGACGGTGACGAGCGCGAGCGCCAGCCAGGTCCGCGCCGTCCAGGCCCCGGCCACGGTCGCGTAGGTCCAGGCGGCGACGACGAACGCCAGGCCCCAGACCCGATCGACGATGCTGGCATCGCGACGAACGACACTGATGGCCCAGGTCACCACCATCATGGCCAGTACCGCTGCCAGCCCGATCAACCAGATCTGCCACGTGCCCATGCTGCACCTCTTCTTCGCGAGTGCCTCCGCCGGCAACCACCTCCCTAGGTTCGCAGGCGCGGCGCGGTTGGACCAGTAGCGTTTGAATCCATGCCCGATCCCGACACGACACCGAACCGCGGTACGGCCGCCGAGGCCCTTGCCGCCGTCACGACTGAAGTCGTGGCCTGCCGCCGCTGCCCACGACTGGTGGCATGGCGTGAGCAGGTAGCCCGGGACAAACGGGCCGCGTACGCCGACGAGACCTACTGGGGACGGCCGGTTCCCGCCTTCGGCGATGTCGAGGCAGGAGTCATCGTCGTCGGCCTCGCCCCCGCGGCCCATGGTGCGAACCGGACCGGCCGCATGTTCACCGGTGATCGCTCCGGCGACTGGCTGTTCGCGTCGATGCACCGGACCGGGTTCGCCAACCAGGCCACCTCGACGTCCCTGGATGACGGTCTGCACCTGACCGACGCCTGGGTGACGGCGCCCGTCCGGTGCGCCCCGCCCACCAACCGCCCGACCACCACCGAACGCGACGCATGTGCGTCGTACCTCGATGCCGAACTGTCGCTGGTGCCGTGGCGGGTGGCCGTGGCACTGGGTGGGTTCGCCTGGGACGCTGTGCTGCGTCACCGCGGGTGGGACGGCCGCAAACCGGTGTTCGGACACGGCGCCGAAGTGGTCCTCCCGGACGGTCGCACGCTCCTTGGCAGCTACCACGTCAGCCAGCAGAACACCTTCACCGGTCGGCTCACCGAGGAGATGCTCGACGCCGTGTTCGTGCGTGCCCGGGCTATTATGCACAATTCAGGCGATTAGGCGGCTCGAGAAGCTTTCTTAGAGCTTTCCTCGTCTGGCAGGTCGCTGGCCGCTCCGTCCGGTTGCGTTCGCTGACGTCCGGTTCAGTTCGCTGGCTTGACTCCCAGTTGACTTCTTGGGAATCACCGGCGCGCCTTGGGCCCAGCACCATTCTGCCCGCGGCCGTCAACAACTACGGTGAGCCATCTGCGATGTGGACCGCGTATGGCCCTGCCCGACCTTCCCTCGGATGGCATCACGGCTGTCACCCTTCGTCGTGCACTCGCTGACCGTGAGCGCGAAGGCATTCGGGTCGAGGATCCGTTTGCCGGAGATCTCGTCTTCGAGGGCCCTGCGGGCGCGGGTGTCGGTGCGCCAGCGCAGCCGGCCGGTCGCGGGGGTGTCGCCGGTCAAGGTGACGGTGATGGCCCGGCCGAGCCAGCGGGGTGCGAGGATCCTGTCGATCTCGGCCTGGACGGCGGCAGCAGTCTCGCGGGTCCGGCCGCGTGCGAGGCGGGCTTGCAGTTCCGACAGCTGCTGGCGGGCCTTGTCCAGGGTCTGGTCGAATCCGCGGGTCTGACGCTCATGGAAGCTTTCGGAGTGGGTGACGATCGCGCGGCGCTTGACGCCGAGCGCCTCAACGACGGTGTCGTGGGCGGTGAGACCCTCGTAGCGATCGGCGTCTGTCTGCCACAGCGGGCACCACAGACGTCGCCTTGTGGGCGACGCTCGCCCACCCGGGCTGTGGCTCGGTGAGGGCCTCGGACTGTCTCAGGGCGACGTGGACCTCGACGGGAGGACGGTCCGGGTCCGACGGACGCTGCTTCACGACCGGACCTTCGGACCATCCAAGAGCGTCCGCGGGGAGCGCCAGATTTCCCTGCCGGACCGGCTCATCGAGTTGCTGCGCAGCCATGGAGCCCTCGTCGCCGAGGAACGTCTCGCGGCTACCGAGTGGGTCGAGACGGACCCGCTGTTCCCGACCCGCCGCGGCACCTACCCGCTCGTCCGCAACGTCCAGCGACGCTTCCGGAGACTGTCGGACCGATTGGACCTGCCGGCCGGCACGTCGCCGCACACGCTGCGCCACACCTGGGCATCGACGTTGACGTCCGGCG